>JBAVZT010000160.1:0-1558 GCA_049588955.1 Rhodanobacteraceae bacterium
GTCCAGGTTGGTCGGCAGCGCCACGCTCGGCGAGGTCAGTTGCTGATCACCCAACGTGGACGGGACGTCGGCATGCCATGCGTGGGCCCCACTGTTCGGATTCACGGTGCTGATGATCCAGGTATCCGTGCCGACCGCGGCGCTGTGGGTCCAGCCGTTGTTGCCGTTCTCGACATCGTCCGTGAACACCGGCGTGAGCGTCGTGCCGATCGAACACTGGCCCGGTCCGGCCTGCGTGATGAACGAGAACACGGTACTCGGCCCGTTGTTGCCGCAAGTGTTGATTGCGCTGACGCGCCAGTAGATCTGGGTATTGGTCGGTAGCGCCGCGGTCGGCTGGAACGTGGTCGCGCCGGTCACGGTTTGCGAAAGGATCACATTTGCAAACGCCGCGTCGGTGGCGATCTCGATCAGGTAGGATCCGGCCTGATCGGAGTCTCCCCAGACAAACGTTGGCTGGGTCGAAACGTTGGTCGCGCCGTTCGCCGGCAGTTGCAGTACCGGCGCTGGCGGAATTTCGGTGGCGACATCGACGTCGAGTGCCAGGTCGCGGATGGTCGCACCGGAAGTCGCGCGCAAGGTCACCATGTTCGGGCCCGGAGCGACCGCGCTGGTCACATTGAGGTCGGCCTCCGTTGTGCCGGGCGGCGTGACCGGGTTTACCGTGTAGCTGCCGGCGAAACCGGCCGGCAGGCCATCGCCGAAGCTCATGTCGACCGGGTCGGAAAAACCGCTCACCGATCCGACCGTAATCGTGATCGGATCGAGATTTGCATTCGGCGCCGCACACACCGTTTGGGTGAGGTTGGTACCGGTCAGCGTAAAGGTCGGCGTGCCGCAGGCATCGAACTTGAACGAGCCGATGCGCGTGCTCCACTGGCCGCCGGGCGGCTCGTACATGCCGGTGAACCAGAAGGTACAGCCATCGGCCGGATCGACACCGATCTGGTGATAGTCGCCCCAGCGGTCGAAGTTGGTCTGCGAGCTGCCGCCTTCGATCAGGCTGGTTTCGCCCGAAGTCATCACGCCGAGCGGATCGCTGGCGAGACGCCCGACGTAACGCAGGCCGGGAAAGACGCCGGGCGATTCGCGCGCAACGCTGTAGCCGAGCGCGATATTGCCGGCGCTGTCCATGCCGAGCGCGCCCATCCAGCGGCTCGTGATGCCGTCCGGGTCGGCGGGGGAATAGGTGCCCTGCTGATAAAGCGTCCATGGATCGCTCGGCGAGTTGCGACGCAGCTCGAACCAGCGGATACCGGCGATATTGCCGGTTTCGACCTGCGTCACGTGATTGCCGACGATCGATTCGTGATCACCGAAGTTGCGGTAACCGAGCGGGATCATCGGCACCTCGAGCAATGGATCGAGCAACTGGCTGGTCCCGGGCTGATGGATCGCGCCGAAGCCGCTCGGTACATTGAATTCGGAATCGAACTCGTCTTCCGGGATCTGGATTGGTCCGGTCAACACGGTGTTGGCCGGCGTTTCGAAGTCCACATGCAGCGTGAACAATTCGAGGAAATCGTGGTTCGGATCGTTCGAGCCCGGACTGTTGCGC
>JBAVZT010000161.1:0-1714 GCA_049588955.1 Rhodanobacteraceae bacterium
AACCGGGAATCGCGAATGCGATCGTGTCGACCGTCGGCAGCGGTTCGCCGGCCACACATTCGCCGGGGCTGCCGCCAGAGCCGATATTGGTATCGGCCGAAGCGATGGCCTCGCGCAGCGTACAGACGCCGTCGTCGGCAATGGTGTCGGCGTTGGAATTGACCATGATGGTTGCCGCGTTCACAGCGGGTGTCGCGAACGACAGCGCGAGTCCGAGCGCCGATACGGTTATGGGCACCATACGATGGGGTCGAGCCATGAGATTCTCCGGGCGGGTTGAACACGGTTGCCGACCAATGCTTGCTGCGCGTGGATGCAATCGGCCTCTTGCCTGTACCACCCACCCAGTGTGGGCCGGTCGTGACCGGCATTCCTGACTGTTCATGGAAGGATTTCGGAAGGATTTATGCCGCCGGCGGTTGCCGATCGCCGTAGAATGGGGCCACAGTGCGGAGGGGACCGCGATGGACGCGGGTGACGGATCGGCGGGAAGACCACTGCTGTGGAGTTTCGGGCACGCCGAGCTCGACGAGCAGCGCCGCGAATTGCGTGTGGACGGACGCGCCGTTGCACTCGAGATCAAGCCTTATGAACTCCTGCGCGTCTTCCTGCGTCGCGTCGGCGAGACACTGTCGAAGGACGAGTTGATCGAGGCGGTGTGGCCGGGCCGTGTGGTCACCGAGGGGGTGCTGGCCAAGTGCGTGACCAAGCTGCGCAGCGCATTGCGCGACAACGGGCAGGCGGTGATTCGTACGGTGCACGGCTACGGCTATCGTCTGGTCGGCCCAGCCGTCGCGCGCGAGACTTCCGTGTCGATCGTGCCGCAACAGCCGCGCATCGGCGACGCCTTGCCGGCCCGTCCGAACTGGCATTTCCTGCGTGAGCTGGACGGCGGTGGGTTCGGTAGCGTGTGGCTGGTCGAACATGCGAAGACGCATGAACGCCGCGTATTCAAGTTTGCCCGTGACGGTGCCGGACTGCACGCACTCAAGCGCGAAATCACGTTGTTCCGGTTGTTGCGCGACAGCCTCGGCGAGCGCGCCGCCGTGGTGCGCATTCTCGACTGGAACGTCGATGAACCCCCCTATTTCATCGAATCCGAATACATCTCCGGCGGCAATCTGATCGAATGGTGCGAAGGGCGGGGAGTGGAGGCCATTGCGCGCGAAGTCCGCGTCGAGCTGATCGCTCGAACGGCCGACGCGCTGGCCGGCGCCCATTCCATTGGTGTGCTGCACAAGGACTTGAAGCCGGCAAACGTGCTCATCGTGCCGGTGGAGAGCGGCTGCCCGGATGTCCGGCTCGCCGATTTCGGGAGTGGTCGCGCGCTCGAGCCCGAACGCCTTGCCGCGCTTGGTATCACGCGGCTCGGCATGACGCAGACGCAGGCACACGGCGAATCGACCAGCGGCACACCGTTTTATCTTGCGCCCGAGCTGATCGCCGGCGGTATCGCAACTTCACGCGCGGACATCTACGCACTTGGCGTGATGCTCTATCAGATTCTGGTCGGTGACTTTCGCCGGCCATTGGCGCCCGGCTGGGAACGCGACCTGGACGACGAGCAGTTGCGCGAGGACATTGCGGCGGCGGCCGAACTCGATCCTGATCGACGTCTCGGCGACATCGCCGAATTGGCGCGCCGACTGCGCAACCTGTCGCAGCGGGCGGCGCAGCGGGCGGCCGAGCGTGCCGCCATTGCTCAGGCTTTGCG
>JBAVZT010000162.1:0-7797 GCA_049588955.1 Rhodanobacteraceae bacterium
TCTACCAGCGCAGCCTGCGCCGTTGCGTGCGCCATCGCGCGATCGTGCTGGTCGTGTTCTTCGTCCTGGTCGGCCTCACCGGGTTTCTTGCGGTGCGCATCCCGAAGGGCTTTCTCCCGAGCGGTGATACGGGTCTGCTCTTCGTGTTCACCCAGGCGGCTCAGGACATCGGTTTCGATGCCATGCGGGAGAAACAGCGCCAGGCCGACGAGATCATCCGCAAGGACCCCAACGTCGAGAGCGTGCTCGCATTCGTCGGCGCCGGCGGCAGCAGTTCGACGTTGAACACCGGGCGCATGATCGTGCGCCTGAAGCCGTTGTCGGAGCGTGTTTCCGCCGATGACGTGATCCAGGAAATGCGGCCGAAGCTGCGGTCGATTCCGGGGCTCGACGTATTCCTGCAGAACCTGCCGCTGATCCGCATCGGCGGGCATCTGACCAATGCAACCTATCAGTTCGCGTTGCAGGGCACCGACACCGGTCAGCTGTTCGAGTGGACACCGAAGCTGGTCCGTGCACTGTCCAGGGTGCCGGGCTTCCAGGACGTCAACAGCGACATGCTGATCGCGAATCCGCAGCTCGACGTCGGCATCGACCGTGATGCCGCGGCCGCCTACGGCGTGACGCCTGAAGCGATCGAGAACGCGTTGTACGACGCATTCGGTCCGGCGCAGGTATCGACGATCTATACGCCGACGGACCAGTTCTGGGTGCTGCTGCAGGTCGATCCGAAACGGCAGGCCGATCCGACCGTGCTGTCGTCGATCTATCTGACGGCAAATCGGGGTACCAGCGGCATGCCGTCGTCGGTCGCGACCCCGGCGGCAGACAACGGCCTGTCGACGACGCCCGCCTCCGCATCACTCGTGCCGCTGTCTGCCGTCACGCACGTCGGCAAGTCGGTCGGTCCGGCGACGATCAACCACATCGGTCAGGTGCCTGCGGTCACCGTGTCGTTCAATCTCGCGCCCGGTGTTTCGCTCAGCGAGGCGGTCGCACGAGTACAGCATGCCGTCGAACAGATCCATCTGCCCGACACCATCACCACCTCGTTCCGAGGTACCGCGCAGACATTCCAGGATTCGCTGTCGGGCATGGGCATCCTGCTGCTGCTCGCGGTATTCGTCATCTATCTGGTGCTCGGCATTCTCTACGAAAGTTTCGTCCATCCGTTGACGATCCTGTCGGGCCTGCCGACTGCCGTGTTCGGTGCGCTGCTCACGCTGATGCTGTTCGGCATGGATCTGGATCTCTACGGCGCGGTCGGCCTGATCATGCTGATCGGTATCGTCAAGAAGAATGCGATCATGATGATCGATTTCGCGCTGGAGAAACAGCGCGCCGGCGAGGATGCGGAGCACGCGATCGTCGACGCCAGCGTCATCCGCTTCCGGCCGATCATGATGACCACGTTCGCCGCGTTGATGGGTACGTTGCCGATCGCGGTCGGGTTCGGCGTCGGCGCCGACGCCCGCCGTCCGCTCGGCCTGGCCGTGGTCGGCGGTCTGCTCACCTCGCAACTGCTGACCTTGTACATCACGCCGGTGATCTATCTCTATTTCGAGCAGGCGCAAACCTGGGTGCGCCGCCGTCACCGCAGGCATCGGGCGGAAGCGCCAAGCTGAGCCGGGCATTGTGACGTAAACAGGACGCTCGGCCGCGAGAGCCGCCCACGCGGTCGGCCACACTGCGGCGGTCGCTGTCTTATAATCGGCCGCCGATACGCGCGGTTGCGTATCTTCTCCGCGCCGTTGCGCGCCACCATCACGGCCAGAGCTGTTGACGCGGCGGGCAGGCGCTGGTTGACAGGTTCCGACCGATTACGGCCATGAACGCTACAGCGATGGGAATGACCGACGAGGAGCTCGCCGAGCTGGTTGCTCGATGGCCCGGGGTTGCGCGTGCGATCAAGTGGGAAGTGGACGTGGTGTACAGCGTCGCACGGCACGCGTTCGCGGTTCAGTGCATGCTGGGCATCGAACGAGGAAGACTTTCGTTCAAGGTCGAGCCCGAACGTTTTCTGGAACTCAGCGAGCAGCCGGGCATGATGCAGTCGCCGCATGCCGGGCGCGCATTCTGGATCAGCGTGACAGAGCCGGAACGTTACACCAACGCGGAGCTTTCCGGCCATGTTCGGCGATCGTACGAACTGGTGGTCGAAAGCCTGTCGGCGAAAGCACAGGATGCCTTGTCCGCCGATTCCGATTGAGCCACAGGAAAGAAGCGCCCGACCGTACCGCGCCTTGACGGCATGCGACGTTGCTACACTGACCTGCCGCGGCCCGAACGCGCATGACGGCTTCGATGGCAGGTATGGCCAATTCGCACAGGGCGATCTATTTTGCGCTTGGCGCCAATTTTGCGATCTTCCTCGCCAAGGGTGGGGCCGCCGCGCTGACCGGATCGGGCGTCATGCTGGCCGAGGCCGTGCATTCGCTGGCCGATTGCGGCAATCAGCTCCTGTTGCTGTTCGGAATCCGCAGTGCCAGGGCTCCGGCCTCGTCGGATCACCCGCTCGGCGCCGGCAAGGCCGTCTATTTCTGGTCATTTCTGGTTGCGCTGTTGCTGTTCAGCGTCGGTGGCATGTTTTCGGCCTACGAGGGATGGCACAAGTTGCGCAATCCCGAACCGCTGGCGTGGCCGTGGGCGGCGATCGGCGTCCTTGGATTCGGTATTCTCGCGGAAGGATTCTCGATGCGCACCTGTCTGCACGAAGTAGGCAAGGCGCGCGCAGGGCGCAGCCTGTGGCGATGGTTTCGCGAGAGTCGGTCGAGCGAGCTGATCGTGATTTTCGGCGAGGATCTGGCGGCGCTGCTCGGGTTGCTGTTCGCGCTGTTCGCTATCGTGCTGACCGCGTTGACCGCAAATCCGCTGTTCGATGCCCTGGGCACGCTTGCGATCGGTGTCTTGTTGATCGTTATCGCGATTTTCATCGCGATCGAGGTCAAGGCGTTGCTGATCGGTCAGGGTGTCGATCCGCAGGTAAAGGAAGCGATGCTCGCGTTTCTCGATGCGCGACCGGAAATCCGCCGCGTGTTCAATCTGATCACGCTGCAACTCGGTGCGGATGTGATGGTTGCCGTCAAGGCGGAAATCGAGCCGAGCCATGCCGACGGTGAGATGGTCGCGCGGATCAACGCAGTGGAGCGCGATCTGAAAGCGGCGTTTCCGGAGATCCGCTGGAGTTTCTTCGAGCCGGATGTCGAGGATTGAGCACCATGCAAGGCGTTGCCGGAGGCGCTCGGCGTGGTCACGACGAGCCCGGGCGAGTCACGCGATGGGTGCCACCGCCCTGATCGAGCATGCCCGAAAGCACCGGCAACAACTGCGCGATTTCGCGGTCCAGCTGCCAGGGCGGATTGATGATCGCGACACCGGCTCCGTTCAGACGCAATGTCGACGTTGGCGGGTGCACCAGCAGTTCGGCAAGCAGGATTTCGATTCGACGGCCGCGTTGTGCGAGGCGGCGATGGAATGACGCGAGCGTGCGCCGCACCTTGATCGGGTACCAGATGGCGTAGATGCCCGTCGGCCAGCGTTCGAGTGCGCAATCGAGTGCGGCGTCGATCCGCTCGAACTCGGCCTCTTGCGCCTCGAACGGAGGGTCGATCAGGACCAGTCCGCGACGCGGATTCGGCGGCAACAACGCGTTGAGCGCCGCATAGCCGTCGCGTTGATGCACCGCGATGCGCTGATCGTCGCGGAACAAGGCGCGCAGCGCGGCGACTTCCTGATCCTGCGCTTCACAAAAGACGGCGCGATCGTGATCGCGCATGAGCAGGCTGGCGAGCAGCGGAGAACCCGGATACACGGCGAGCTTGCCGTCCGTGCCTTGATTGAATCCACGGACGAGTTCGACATAGCGTTGCAGCGCTCGCGGACCGTCGGTGAGGTCGCAGACCCGACGTATGCCATCGGCAGATTCGCGCAAACGCAACGCCTGCTTGCCGTCCAGGTCGTAGCGGCCGCGCCCGGCATGGGTTTCGACGTAGCAGAACGGGGCCGGTTTGCGCCGCTGCGTCTCGATCAGGGCGACCAGCAGAACGTGCTTCAACACGTCGCCGAAGTTGCCCGCATGGAACACGTGCCGGTAGTTCATCGGTGGCACACGATCGGAAACGGCGACGTGTCGCGTCGCTCGTGCAACCGGCGAATCGCGTCATCCAGAGGCGAAGCACGGGTGGCAGCGCGATCCATGCCGCCGGTCATCAAGCAGGAATGACCGATCAGGCCGATCAACGGACGCGCGCCGGGTGGCAAGCACGCTTCATGCGGACAGCGCAGGATTGTCCCAACCGGGCCGTGGCTTGAATCGCGCGCCGTGGGTTGCGGCGAGCGCCTCGAGGCGGGCCTTGAGCACTTTCGTGCCGGAGGCGCGGATATAGGCGATCGGTCCGCCGCGAAATGGCGCAAAGCCGGTGCCGAAAATCACGCCTGCGTCAGCGAGGTCCGCATCGTCGACCACACGGTCTTCGAGACAGGCCACAACTTCGTTGAGCAACGGCAGGATCAGTCGATCCTCCAGATCGGGCGGGGGTGAATATCCCGAATCCACCTCGGGTTTGATCGGCTTGCCGTCCTGCCACCGGTAGAAGCCCTCGCCATCCTTCTTGCCGCGCTGTGTTTTTGCGATCCTGGCGTCGAGTCCGGCAGGCCGTTCCAGACCCAGGAATGGGGCCAGTTCCTTGCTGACCGAGTCGCACACATCCAGTCCGATGGTGTCGGCCAGCTCGATCGGTCCCATCGGCATGCCGAATTTCTTCGCGGCGCGGTCGATGACGGGTCCGGCGACGCCCTCCTGGTACAGATGCATCGCTTCGAGCAGATACGGCATCAACACCCGGTTGACGAGGAATCCCGGCGTTCCGGCGACCGGCAGCGGCAACTTGCCGAGCGCCTTGCAGAAGGCCAATGCGCGTGTCTCGGGTGCAGCCGCCAGAGCGTCGTGGCGTACCACTTCGACCAGCGGCATCTGCGCGACCGGGTTGAAATAATGCAGGCCGAGGAAGCGCTCGGGCCTGGCCACCGCCGAGCGCAACTGATCCAGCGGAATGCTCGAGGTGTTGCTGGCCAGCAGCGCAGCGGGCTTCATGCGCGGCTCGATATCGCGATACAGCGCCTGCTTGGCGTCGAGATTCTCGAAAATCGCCTCGATCACAAGGTCAGCGTCCGCTATGGCGCTGCCCTGGATATCGGCGTGCAGACGCGCCAGCGCCGCCTGGATGCGCTCGGGTGCCTTGAGCTTGCGCGAATACAGACTGCGGGCGCGATCGAGCGCTGGCTGGACCATTGCGATCTCACGGTCCTGCAGGGTCACGTCGAAGCCGCGCAGTGCACACCACGCGGCGATGTCGCCGCCCATCACGCCTGCGCCGATGACGTGCACCTTGACGACACCGTGCTCGCTGCCACCGGCGAGTCCCTTGAGACGTTCCTGCAGGAAGAAAACGCGGATGAGGTTGCGGCAGGTCGAAGTGCGGGCGAGTTTCGCGATGGAGCGCGCTTCGAGCCGCAGGCGCCGCTCGATCGACGGACTCCCGCGGCGCCAGACCTCGATCAATGCGAACGGCGCCGGGTAATGATCCGGACGGGCCTTGGCCGCGGTCTGCTTGCGCACGATCGGCGCCAGAATCTGGCGCACCGGCCAGACATTGGTCGCATAACCAAGCGCGCGCTGGCGCGCGGGACGCACACGCGGGCGGCGGACAAGTTCGCGTGCGCGGTCGATCAATGCCGCGTCGTCCGCGGCCAGCGCGTCAACAAGCCCTAGCTGCATCGCCTTTTCGGCCGAAACCGTGCGACCGGTCAGCATCAAGTCGAGCGCCTTCGGGGCGCCGATCAAACGCGGCAGCCGCGCGCTGCCGCCCCAGCCCGGATGAATACCGAGCTTGATTTCGGGCAATCCGATGCGGGTTCCTGCATCGCGAGTTGCCACGCGTGTCCGGCAGGCGAGGGCAAGTTCGAGGCCGCCGCCGAGGCAGTGTCCATGGATCGCAGCGAGCGTCGGGCAGCGCAAGCGGGCAAGCCGCTCGAAGACGCGCTGTCCGTGCTCGATCGCATCAAGCACTTGGCCGTCGGCCCGGTAACCGGCGAATTCGCGGATATCGGCACCGACTGCGAAACCTGCGCTCTTGCCGGAACGGATTACGAGCCCGATCGGTGGCTCGAAGGAGAGTCGCTCGAGGATTTCGGAAAACTCGTCGAGCACGGCGCGATTGATCGCATTGACCGGCAGGTCGGCTCGATCGAGGGTAAGCGTCAGGATTTCGCCCGCGTTGCCCTCGGCGCGCCAATGCCGGAATCGAAGTCCCTCGAACATGCGATGCACCAAATGCGGCCTTGGGAGTGGCTATAATCCGGGCAAGCTGCGGGTCGGGTCAATGCGAAAGTCAGGATGCCGCCCGCGCCGGCAGCCGGGGGCGCAGGATTCGGCCACGCCCGGGTCCTGTCGTGATTGTCGATGCGCAACTGATGACGCGCACGCACCAAGCCAGCGGACATCGTCATGCTGACCGAGAAGCTGTCCGAGCCGCAGATAACGCCGAGAATGTTCGAGCGCATTCTCGCCGTGCGTGGCAACCTGATTGCGCTGCGCGTCAGCGATGTCACGCGGACAATCGCCCAATGTCGCCAGGTGGCGCTGCGCGGCGGGCAGGCCATCTATCTGTGGCAACCCGGGAGCGGCCTGGTATCGCTGCGCGACGCGGACGTTGAGGTGCCCGCCGGCCATGGTCTCGCTGATGCGCTGCAGCATGTGCTGCACAGCATACACTTCGGTATCTACCTGTTCGATGGATTCGAGACGCAGATGCGTTCGGCTGCATTGCGGCTCTTGCGACGCATTGCTCGAGCGTCGAACGACAATGAACGCAAGCTCGTGTTCATCGCGGAGAAGTTTGCATTCGCGCGCGAAATCGAGGCCGAGATCGAATACATGAACCTTCCCGCTGTAACCGATTGCCAGCCGCGCCTGCGCGACGGTCACTGGGTGGTGTGATGGATTTTGCGCTCGGCCACGGGACGATTCTGATGGTGGTTCGCCAGCGCGACGAGAGGCGTTCGCTGTTCAAGGCATTCGATGGTCATTTCGAGGCCATCTACAGCGCGGCCGATATTCCTCAGGCACGCAGCCTGCTTGCATCGGCCGTACGGGTGGACGTGATCCTGCTCGAGTTTTCGGGCGACGGTCGTCGCTCGATCGATTTCTGTCGGGAACTCGGTCGCAACGAGGGGCGTGCGGACATGCCGATCGTCGGTATCCTGCAGCGCGGTGCGCGGCGCTCCAGCGAGCGGCCGGATACCGAAGGTGTCGTCGAGTGGATTACCGCTCCGTTCGACCCGGCGCAGGTACTCTCGCGTATCGGCGCGTTGTTGCCTCGACGCCTGGTGCCGTCGGCGCCGGCCATGCCCGGCGTGACCAATGCCGATCTCAATTCGCCGGATGTCGAAGTGCTGCGCGCCTCGACCTCATCGGCATCGTCTGCGGGGCCGCTTCATGCAGCGAGTCCTTCCGCGTCGACCGATCGATCCGATGCCGACCGGCACATGCTCCGGTTGCTGGCCGAACTGCCGCGCGCCGGATAGCTGCTGCGCAATATCGGCGCGGCGCTGCTGGGGGCGACGACTTCGCCACCGCCGAGAACGCGCTCGATCACCGGCCGCAGCAGCGGA
Source organism: Rhodanobacteraceae bacterium (assembly GCA_049588955.1). GTDB lineage: Bacteria > Pseudomonadota > Gammaproteobacteria > Xanthomonadales > Rhodanobacteraceae > Dokdonella_A. Next base: position 7,672 of record JBAVZT010000162.1, read on the forward strand.
TCGGAGGCGCCATGCGAGTTGGCGGAAGGATGCGCTCCGATGGGACGCACCCCGCCGGGCTTGTCCGAGTCGCTTTCGATAATAAACGCAAGGTCGAAACCGAGGCGTTTAGCGGCCAGACCGAGC
>JBAVZT010000163.1:0-2237 GCA_049588955.1 Rhodanobacteraceae bacterium
CAGCAGGGCGCTTTCCCCGTTGTTGAAGAAGGTTGGCGGCATTGCGCGCGAGCGCGAAATGCCGGCTTTTGCGCAACAGACTTTTCGCGACTGGTTCGCGCAGCGCGAAAAGGGCGAACACAGCGATCGGCGGGGTAGTTGCCGCCGCGTCATCCTGTGGCCTGACACGTTCACGAATCACTTCCTGCCCGACACCGGAAAAGCCGCGGTCGCGGTGCTGGAAGATGCCGGCTGCACGGTGGTACTGCCGCAGCATGTGTTGTGCTGCGGCCGGCCGCTCTACGACTGGGGCATGCTCGCGCACGCCCGCAAGTTGTGGACCCGCATCCTCGATACGCTGCGCGAGGAAATACGCGCCGGCACGCCGCTCGTCGGCCTGGAGCCGGCCTGCGTCGCGGCATTTCGCGATGAACTCGGCAATCTGTATCCGCATGACGAGGACGCCAAACGCCTCGGGCGGCAAACACACACGCTGGCGGAATATCTGCAACACATCGACTACACACCGAAACAGCTCGCCTCCAAGGCGGTCGTGCATCTGCATTGCAACCACAAGGCCGTGATGGGTTCGCGGGCGGACACTGCGCTGCTGGATGGGCTTGGACTCGACTACAAGGTGCTCGATTCGGGTTGCTGCGGGATGGCCGGATCGTTCGGCTTCGAGCCACATAAATACCGGATGTCGCAGGCCATCGGAGAGCGTGTGCTGTTGCCGGCGGTGCGTGAGATCGACAACCAGACCTTGCTGATCGCCGACGGCTTCAGTTGCCGCGAACAGGTGCGACAGGCGACCGGGCGCATGCCGCTGCATCTGGCCCAGGTACTCGAGCTCGCGTTGCGCAACGGAAATGCGGCGCCCGCATCGCCGCGCGAAGCACATGACCAGGAGCACACATGAGCAAGCGTTACGAAAACCGGATTGTGGTGATTACCGGCGCATCGGCCGGGGTCGGCCGTGCGGCGGCGCGTGCCTTTGCGCGCGAAGGCGCGAATGTCGGGCTGATCGCGCGCGGCCGTGAAGGGCTCGAAGCCGCCCGACGCGAGATTGAACTGGCCGGTGGCAGGGCGATTGCGATCCAGGCCGATGTTGCCGATGGCGACGCGCTCGATCGCGCAGCGCAGGAAATCGAGGATCAACTGGGACCGATCGATGTGTGGGTCAACAATGCGATGGTGACCGTGTTTGCGCCGGTGAGCCGGATCGAGCCGGATGAGTTCAAGCGCGTGACCGAAGTGACCTATCTTGGCGGTGTGTACGGCACGATGGCTGCGTTGAAACGCATGCGCCCGCGCAACCGCGGCACGATCGTTCAGGTCAGTTCGGCACTCGCGCAGCGCAGTATTCCATTGCAATCGGCGTACTGTGGCGCCAAGCACGCGCTGACCGGGTTCATCGACTCGCTGCGCAGCGAGTTGATCCACGAGGGCAGCCGCATCCACATTACCTCGGTTCAAATGCCGGCCTTGAATACGCCGCAGTTCTCGTGGGCGCGCAACAAGATGCCCCAGCGCCCGCAACCGGTCCCGCCGATCTTTCAGCCGGAAGTCGCCGCCGACGCGATCATCTGGGCCGCACGCCATCGGCGCCGCACGGTAGCGGTCGGCGCGCCCACGCTGCTGTCGGACTGGGGGCAGAAGTTCATTCCCGGTCTGCTCGATCGCTATCTGGCCGGTAGTGCCTACAGCGGGCAGCAGGACGACGAGGCGGATGATCCGTCACGCGCAGATAACCTGTTCGAACCGGTTGCCGGCGATGCGGGCGCACGGGGCCGCTTCAGCGTCCGCGCCAGATCCACCAGCGCCGCCTTGTGGGTCGAGGAAAATCGCGGCGCATTGCTGCTCGGGGCGGCCTGCGCCGCAGGCATGGGCACCGCGCTCTGGGCGGTGATGCGAAGATCACGCTAAGATCGAAACCTCCAGCCGAAGGCCGGGACATCCCGGCCTTTTTTGCGGCCGGTTTGCAGACGATTTCCTGACAAGCGGACATGACTCACGACAATCACGACAGCATACGCGCGCTGCGCTGGCAAGACGATCGTCTGCGACTACTCGATCAGCGATGTCTTCCGTCGCAGGAATGCTGGATCGATTGCACCAGCGCTGCCAGCGTAGCGCAGGCGATTCGAGATCTCGTGGTGCGCGGGGCGCCGGCGATCGGTATCGCGGCCGCGTGGGGCGTGGTGCTTGCCGCGCGGGTGGGTGCTCGCGAGCTCGAAGCGGCATGGTCGCTGTTGCGC
>JBAVZT010000164.1:0-2587 GCA_049588955.1 Rhodanobacteraceae bacterium
TGTGCCACGCCTCAGACGCGGCATCGGTATGGTGTTTCAGGATCATCGTCTGCTGACGGACCGTACGGTGTTCGACAACGTCGCACTGCCGCTCATCATTGCCGGCGTGGCGCGCGAGGAAGTCGGCAAGCGCGTGCGCGCGTCGCTCGACAAGGTGGGCCTGCTTGCGCGCGAGAAGGCGGCGCCGATCACGTTGTCCAGCGGCGAGCAGCAGCGTGTCGGTATCGCACGCGCAATCGTCGGCAAACCGGATGTGATCATCGCCGATGAGCCGACCGGGAATCTGGATCCGGGGCTCTCGGCGGAAATCATGGCGTTGTTTGCCGGATTTCAGCAGGTCGGCACTGCCGTACTGGTTGCAAGTCACGATCTGCACCTGATCAAACGACTCGGAAAACGCGCTCTGGTGCTCGATCACGGCCGCCTGATCGACGATTACCGACCCGAGGCAGCCTGATGCGAAGACGCAAGCCCGCGCGCAACCTGCGCACGCCGGAGGTGTTCAACGTCAATCCGCCGCGTTCCGCTCGCAGCGCGCCTGGGCGCGTGCGCGACCGCTTGCGCGCCTGGGGTGACCAACATCTGTTCAGCTTGTTTTCCAGCCTCGGTCGCTTGGCGGCGCGACCGTGGGCGACTGCGCTGACTGTCCTGGTGCTCGGTTTCGCATTGGCGCTGCCGCTTCTGTTCTTCCTCGTATTTCAGAATGCGCGCAGCCTGTCGACGGGTTTGCGCCAGGCGCGCGAGATCACGGTTTTCCTCAAGCCCGCGATCGATGGCGGCGCGGCAACGGCGCTCGCAGCCGAACTCAGGTTGCGACCGGACGTGGCGACGGTTGTCGTGCGCACACCAGCCGAGGGGCTCGCGGAGTTCAGGCGACTTTCGGGATTCTCCGAGGCGCTGGAAGTGGTCGACGCCAATCCATTGCCGAGTGTTTTGATAGTCACGCCGCGGGCTGCGAAGAACGGCAGCGATCCGGTGATCGTCGGTGACTTGCGCATCGACCCACGCGTGGACCTGGTGCAGTACGATGCGGCATGGCGCCGCCGGCTCGATGCGATACTCGGCTTTGGCGCGCGCTCGGTCGAAGTGTTGGCGACGATCCTCGCGCTGGCCACTTTGCTGGTGGTCGGCAATACGGTGCGACTGGATATCCAGGGACGGGCGGAGGAGATCGCGGTGATGCAGTTGATGGGGGCCGGCAACGGCTTCGTGCGCCGGCCGTTTCTGTATGCCGGTTTCTGGTATGGCCTACTCGGCGGTTCGCTGGCGGTGCTGGCGGCGGCGACCGTGCAACTGGTCCTGGCGGCTCCGTTGGCGCGTCTGCTGAGCAGTTACGACCACCGCCTCGCACTGCACGGACTGGATGCCACGGTGGCGTTGGCACTGATCGTCGCAAGTGGCCTGCTCGGCTGGGCCGGCGCGTTGATCGCGAGTACCAGACACCTATTGCAGGGAACAACCGGTTCATGACAAGTACCGAAATCAACGCCATCGTCGGCCCGCAGCCACGGGTACTCGTCGTCGATGGATCGCGTGTCGTGCGCCGCCTGATCGAACTGATACTGACTGCCGAGTTGTCTCGAGTCACGGTCCTGTGTTGCGAAACCGGCTTCGAGGCATGCCGTGTTCTGGAGACCGAAACCGTGGATTTCGTGACGACGGCGTTGCAGTTGCCCGACATGGACGGGCTTGAACTCGCCCGCCGCATACGCGCGAATGCGACGCACGCATTCGTTCCGGTCGTCGTGATTTCGGGTGACGTGCAGGAGCGGCTGGTTGCGCGCTCACTGTCGGACGACGTGACCGACTATTTCGACAAGTCGCTCGGCTTCGGTGCGCTCGCGGAGTTCATTCGCGGATATGTGCACCCGCAATGGCAGGCCGACGGCAGCGTGGTGTTGTATGTCGAGGATAGTCGTGTAGTGGCGCTTGCCACCAGTCGCATGCTCGAAAAACACGGTCTGTCCGTGCTGCACGTGACCCGCGTCGAGGACGCAGTCGAAGTGCTCGAAACGGCTCGCAACGAGCAGCGCATTCCCGGTGTCGATGCGGTCCTGAGCGACGTCAGCCTCAAGGGCGAATTGACCGGCGGCGACCTGCTCGAGCGCATTCGGGGCCAATTCGGTTACACCAGGGGACAGTTGCCGGTGCTGATCATGACCGGTGACGACAACGCGGCGAATCAGGCTGCGCTATTGCGCGCCGGTGCCAACGATCTGGTCAGAAAGCCCATCCAGGAGCGGTTGCTGGTGACCAAGCTGTTGTTCCAGATTCGAGTTGCGCGCCATCGGCGCCGAAGCGCTGCGCAAGCCGCCGTTACCGACGCCGGAAAATGAGCGGCGGTGGCGAGAGCAGCCGGGTCCGGCTGGCCGCCTCGTGGAGGGAACGGGTCGGTGCGTGGCTGGAGCGCCCGGAGATGATCGCTCTCGGTGATTTCCTGCGTCGCGAGAAGCACGCCGGCAAACGCATCTATCCGCCCGGCCCGCGCATTTTTGCGGCGCTGGACACGACGCCGTTCGAATCGGTCAAGGTGGTGATTCTGGGGCAGGACCCGTATCACGGCGCCGGGCAGGCGCACGGTCTGGCC
>JBAVZT010000165.1:0-7925 GCA_049588955.1 Rhodanobacteraceae bacterium
GCACATGGATGTGCTGTCGCGAGGGCCGCCGGCGGCGAGAAGCGCAGGGAAGTCGCCGGCGCAGCCGGCGACCACCGCGTCCGGCACTAGACCTTTTGGTTCCTTTTGGGGCAATGCCAAAAGGAACCCGCTCGCCGCCGAGGCGAGCGGAACCTTGCGGCAGCGTTTCATCAGGCGAGAGAAGCGAAACGCAAGAAGACAAGCGGCGCTCGCCGCTGGAAAAGAGAAACAGCCAGTCGAGCGCGAGTTCGGCTCAAGCGGCGCTATCGCGTGGCGGTACCGGCCCGGCACAGGCTTGCCGGATTGCATCGGGCAGCGTGACTGGACGTCCGTTTGCCGGATCGATCCAGACCAGGACGACATCGCCGTCCGCGTAGAGGCGCTGTGAATCGTCCGCTGCAATGATCTGATGCCCCAACGTCAGCGACGAGTTGCCCGAGCGGGCGCAATGGAGTCTTACCAGAATGTCGCCTGGCCAGCCCAGTTGCGCGCGATAGTTGACATGGGTCGCCGCAACCACCGGCATGCAGGTTTCGCTGAACCACGGGCCTTCCACATTCTGCAGCCAGCGCAGCCGTGCTTCCTCGATGTAAGTCAGGAAGCTGGAGTTGTTGACGTGATTGAACGCGTCGAGATCGCGCCAGCGAATCGAGAGCGCTACCAGGGCCAGCGGTCTGGCAGCTTGTGCCGCGGCGAGGCTCGATTCGACCGATTGATCGGGAGGTCCGGCCGTGGCGGCCCGGAGTCGCGACTTGGTGGTCTTGCTCCGCTCTTTCACGCGGCCTCTCGCTTGCCGTTCTCGCGCGCCGGGGCTCGATGCCCGAGCGCGCGTGCGAGAAACCGGCCGGTGTACGAGGATTCCTTTGCGGCGACCTGCTCCGGTGTGCCGGCAATCATGATTTCGCCACCGCGTTCGCCACCCTCCGGTCCGAGATCGACAATCCAGTCCGCGGTCTTGATCACATCGAGGTTGTGCTCGATCACGACCACCGTGTTGCCGGCATCGACCAGACGATGCAGTACGCCGAGCAGTTGCTCGATGTCGTGGAAGTGCAGGCCGGTGGTGGGTTCATCGAGTATGTACAGCGTGCGACCGGTATCGCGCTTGCTCAGCTCGCGCGACAGCTTGACGCGCTGCGCTTCACCGCCCGACAGCGTGGTCGCACTCTGCCCCAGCTTGATGTAGCCGAGCCCGACCTGCATGAGTGTATCGAGCTTGCGCGCGAGCGCCGGCACCTTGTCGAACAGCGCAAGGCCGTCCTCGACGGTCATGTCGAGCACATCGGCAATGGTATGTCCCTTGTAGCTGATCTCGAGTGTCTCGCGGTTGTAGCGTTTGCCGTGACACACATCGCAGGCCACGTAGACATCCGGCAGAAAATGCATTTCGACCTTGATCAGGCCATCGCCTTCGCAGGCTTCGCAGCGACCGCCCTTGACATTGAAACTGAAGCGCCCGGGGCCGTAGCCGCGCGCACGCGATTCCGGTACCTGGGCGAACAGATCCCGCAGCGGCGTGAACAAGCCGGTGTACGTGGCCGGGTTCGAGCGCGGTGTGCGGCCGATCGGCGACTGGTCGATGTCGACCACCTTGTCGAACAGATCGAGCCCTTCGATCTCGCGAAACGGCGCCGGCTTGAGATTGGCGCCGTTGAGTTCCGCGGCGGTATGCCGATACAGGGTGTCGTTGATCAGCGTGGACTTGCCGGAGCCCGAAACGCCGGTCACGCACACGAACAGGCCGGCCGGGATTTCCAGATCGATCTCCTTGAGATTGTTGCCCGACGCACCGAGCACGCGCAATCGGCGCTCGGCATCCGGCGCGCGCCGCCGTTCGGGAATCGCTATGGCCCGCTTTCCGGCAAGGTATTGTCCGGTCAGCGAACGCTCGGCGGCGAGCACGTCGGCGATCTTGCCCTGCGCCACGACTTCGCCGCCGTGGATGCCCGCGTGCGGACCGATATCGATGATGTGGTCGGCGGCGCGGATGGCCTCTTCGTCGTGTTCGACCACGATCACGGTATTGCCAAGGTCGCGCAGGCGCTCGAGCGTGCCGAGCAGGCGCGCGTTGTCGCGCTGGTGCAAGCCGATGGAAGGCTCGTCGAGCACGTACATGACGCCGACCAGCCCGGCGCCGATCTGGCTGGCCAGTCGGATACGCTGCGCCTCGCCGCCGGACAGCGAATCGGCCTGGCGATCCAAGGTCAAGTAATCGAGGCCGACATCGACCAGAAAACGCAGACGCTCGCGGATTTCCTTGACGATGCGCGCTGCGATCTCGCCGCGCCAGCCCGGCAGCGTGAGCTGCCGGAAGAATTCGAGCGAGCGGTCTATCGGCAGCGCGGTCAGTGCCGGAAGGTTGCTGTCGCCGACAAACACGTTGCGCGCGCTGCGATTGAGTCGCTGACCGTCGCAATCGGGACAGCGCCGCGGGCTGATGTACTTGGAGAGCTCCTCGCGCACTGCGGGCGACTCGGTTTCGCGATAGCGGCGCTCCAGGTTCGGCAGGATGCCTTCGAAGCGGTGCTTGCGCGTGACCGCACCACCGGATTCGGTCAGATAGCGAAACGGGATGATTTCGCCCTCCGAACCGTACAGCACGTGCCTGCGCACCGATTCGGGCAGTTCATTCCATGGTGTGTCGACGCTGAAGTCGTAATGGCGCGCCAGCGACATGATCAACTGGAAATAATAGGTATTGCGGCGATCCCAGCCGCGCACCGCGCCGGCGGCGAGGCCGAGCGCCGGATGCACCACGACACGCGCCGGATCGAACACCTCGGTCAGTCCGAGTCCGTCGCAGGACGGACACGCGCCGACCGGTGAATTGAACGAGAACAGACGCGGCTCGAGTTCCGGCAGCGAGTAATCGCAGACCGGGCAGGAAAACCGCGAAGAAAAGACCAGTTGCGCCGATGCGGAATCGTCGATGTCGGCGACGATCGCGATGCCTTCGCCGAGACGCAACGCCGTCTCGAACGATTCGGCGAAGCGTTGCTTGAGGTCGGGTTTTGGCCGGAACCGATCGACAACCGCCTCGATCGTGTGCTTCTGGCGCAAGGCGAGTTTCGGCAGCGCGTCGAGATCGTGCAGTTCGCCGTCCACGCGTGCACGCACGAAGCCCTGTGCGCGCAACCGATCGAACAGCTGCACGTGTTCGCCCTTGCGATCGCGCACGATCGGCGCGAGCAACATGTAGCGGTGCTGCACATCGAGTGCGAGCGCCGCATCGACCATCTGGCTGACCGTCTGCGCTTCGAGTCCGACGCCGTGATCCGGGCAGCGCGGTGTGCCGACGCGTGCGAACAACAGACGCAGGTAGTCGTAGACTTCGGTAATGGTGCCGACCGTCGAACGCGGATTGTGCGAGGTCGATTTCTGCTCGATCGAGATCGCCGGTGACAGTCCCTCGATGTGATCGACATCGGGTTTTTCCATGACCGACAGGAACTGGCGCGCGTACGCCGAGAGCGATTCGACATAGCGCCGCTGACCTTCGGCATAGATCGTGTCGAACGCCAGCGAGGACTTGCCCGAACCGGACAATCCGGTGATCACGATCAGGCTGTCGCGCGGCAGATCGAGATCGATATTCTTCAGATTGTGCGTTCGCGCGCCGCGAATGCGAATCGTATCCATGGCAGAGGGGAAGATTCGGGTAACCGGAGACTATAACGCGGCACGGCGGCAGGAGCGCGAAATGATCTCGGGTGCAAACGGTGGGAGGGTGCCGTAGCGGAACATATTGGGACAAAAACGGCGAATTCCAGCGGCGCAACCTGGACAAATTCGCTGGCCTTGTCTGGCATTCGTGCTCCGGCTAAAATAACCGGCTGCTCGAGCGACCAGCAAGTCTCTTTCGGCCGGTCGACTGCAAGAATAACTACATAATCACCACATCCGAGGCATTGTCATGTATGCAGTGATCGTCACTGGCGGTAGGCAATACCGCGTAGCGCAAGGCGAGATCCTGCGTGTCGAAAAACTCGAATCCGAGGTCGACAGCACGATCCAGTTCAACCAGGTACTGATGGTCGGGGAGGGCGACAGCATCACCATCGGTGCGCCGCTGGTCGGCGGCGCCGTCGTTGCCGCGAAGGTCAGGGCGCACGGTCGCTCCGACAAGATCCGAATCGTCAAATTCCGTCGCCGCAAGCACCATCGCAAGCAGATGGGGCATCGGCAGCATTACACTGAAATCGAGATCACCGGGATTACCGGCGCATCCGACCAAAAGAAAACCGCCAAGAGTGCGGAAGACCAGGAGTAGATCATGGCCCACAAGAAAGCCGGTGGTTCCACTCGCAACGGGCGCGATTCGAACCCGAAGTATCTCGGCGTCAAGATCTATGGCGGCGCGCACGCCAACGCCGGCAACATCATCGTGCGTCAGCGCGGCACGCGCTTTCATCCCGGATCCGGTGTCGGACTCGGGCGCGACCACACCATCTTCGCGGTGGTCGACGGCGTGGTCGAGTTCAGGACCAAGGGTCCCAAGTCGCGCAAGACCATCAGCGTGATTCCGGCCTGAGCACAAGCCAGAGTTTCGATGAAACGCCCCGCCGCGCGCGGGGCTTTTCGTATCCGCATGTCCGAGTGACCGGGAAGCCGTGAGCGCAGGTGCGCGACGGGTTGGTATGCTCCTCCCGCTCACCGCTCACCGCTCACCGCTCACCGCTCACCGCTCACCGCTCACCGCTCACCGCTCACCGCTCACCGCTCACCGCTCACCGCCATGAAATTTGTCGACGAAGCGACCATTACTGTAGAAGCTGGCGATGGCGGCAGCGGTTGCGTGAGCTTTCGGCGCGAGAAGTTCATTCCGCTGGGCGGACCGGATGGCGGCGATGGTGGCGAAGGCGGCAGCGTGTGGCTGGTCGCCGACGAAGGGCTCAACACGCTGATCGATTTTCGCCATCAGCGCCGTTTTCGCGCCCAGCGCGGCGAGAACGGCATGGGTCGGCAGATGTCCGGCAAGAGCGGCACCGATGCCGTGATCCGGGTACCGATCGGCACGGTCGTGACCAATGTCGACACCGCCGAGCAGATAGGCGATTTGACGCGACACGGCGAGCGGCTGCTGGTGGCACAGGGCGGCCACGGCGGACGCGGCAACATCCACTTCAAGAGTTCGGTCAATCGCTCGCCGCGGCGCGCCACGCCCGGCTATCCGGGCGAAGTGCGCGACCTGAAACTCGAAATGAAGGTTCTGGCCGACGTCGGCCTGCTGGGCTTCCCGAATGCCGGCAAGTCCACGCTGATCCGAGCGGTCTCCGCTGCGACGCCACGCGTCGCGGATTATCCGTTCACCACGCTGCACCCGCACCTCGGTGTGGTGCGCATCGAGACCGATCGCAGTTTCGTGGTCGCCGACATTCCGGGGCTCATCGAAGGTGCCGCGGAAGGCGCCGGCCTGGGTATCCAGTTTCTCAAGCATGTCGCACGCACGCGGCTGTTGCTGCATATCGTCGATATCGCGCCGATGGATGACGCGACCAATCCGGTCGCCGAAGTCAGGGCAATGGAAAACGAACTCGCCAGTTTTGACGCGGAATTGCTCGAACGGCCTCGCTGGCTGGTGTTCAACAAGATCGATCTGCTGGCACCGGAAGATCGCGACAATGCGGCCAGGGCGATCGTGCGCGAGCTGAAATGGATGCAGCCCTGGTATCTGGTATCGGCGATCGCGCGCCAGGGCACGTGGCCGCTGTGCCTGGATATCCAGCGCTTCTTCGATGATGAAAGGTTTGCCCAAGCGGAGGGCGCAACGTGACGCCACCGCAGCGGACCGGCGAAGCCTTCCGGGCGCCATCGGCGCTGTTGCGTTTCGATGCGGAGCAAATGGGTTGCCCAGCCATGAAAAAGCCGGCATGCGCCGGCTTTTCGGGCGCGCGGTCGAAACGCCGCTCAGCCGAGCGCGCTGATGTGCGCGCTCAGGCGACTCTTGTGACGCGCCGCCTTGTTCTTGTGGATCAGACCACGCGCTGCGTAGCGATCCATCACCGGCTCGGCCGCGCGAAAGGCGGCTTCGGCGCCGGCCTTGTCATTCGCTTCGATCGCCTTGACGACCTTCTTGATTGCAGTGCGCACCATAGACCGGGCACTGGCATTGCGTTGACGGTGCTGCTCGGACTGCCGCGCACGCTTCTTCGCGGATTTGATATTGGCCAAGGGAAAACTCCACGGGCAGGTAACGGAAAAAGGCGCGAGAGTATGCGGATACGCGGGCGCCGCGTCAATTCCGGGAGCCTGTTGTGAAAGCCCCGAGCCTGTTGCGTTCGATGGCCAGCTTCAGTGCGATGACCTTTGTTTCGCGTCTGCTCGGCCTCGCGCGCGAGATTGTCATCGCCACGGTTTTTGGCGCCAACGCGACCACCGATGCGTTCTGGGTCGCGTTTCGCATACCCAATTTCCTGCGCCGCCTGTTCGCCGAAGGCTCGTTTTCGGTCGCGTTCGTGCCGGTGCTGACCGAATTCAAGGAAAAGCGCAGCCACGAGGAACTGCGGGAACTGATCGCACGCACCGCCGGAACGCTCGGCGCCATCCTGCTCGCGGTCACTGCGCTCGGTGTGTTCGGCGCGGCCTGGGTCACACGCGCCTTTGCGCCCGGATCAATCGACGAGCCGGTCAAGTTTGCGTTGACCAGCGACCTCTTGCGCATCATGTTTCCTTTCCTGCTGTTCGTGTCGCTGACTGCGCTGGCCGGCGGGGTGCTCAACAGTTTTCACCGGTTTGCCCTGCCCGCCTTGACGCCTGCGATCATGAATCTGTGCATGATCGCAGGCGCACTCTGGCTTGCGCCGCACCTCGGCACGCCGATCATGGCGCTCGGCTGGGCGATCCTCGCGGCCGGAATCCTGCAGTTGGCGGTGCAGTTGCCGGCGCTACGTGCGATAGGCGTATTGGCCTGGCCGCGCTGGGGCTGGCGCCATGCGGGCGTTCGCCGCGTACTCACTCTCATGGTTCCGACATTATTCGGATCGTCGATCGCGCAGCTCAACCTGTTGCTCGATACCGTGATCGCGTCGTTCCTGATTGCCGGTTCACAGACTTGGCTCGCGCAGACCGACCGACTGCTGGAGTTTCCGCTCGGCATTTTCGGCGTCGCGCTCGGGACGGTCATCCTGCCGTCGTTGTCGCGCCACCACGTGAGCACGGATCGCGAGGGCTTTTCCAGGGCGCTCGACTGGGGCCTGCGCACGGCATTGCTGATTTCGCTGCCGGCGATGTTCGCGCTGGTACTGCTGGCCGAACCACTGGTGTCGACGCTGTTCCAGCACGGCCACTTCACGGCCCACGACGCGCACATGGCGGCACTGTCGCTGTCGGCGCTGAGCTTCGGCTTGCCGGCGTTCGCGCTGGTCAAGGTCGTCGCGCCGGCGTTCTACGCACGCCAGGATACACGCACACCGGTGCGAGCCGGCGTGATTGCGATGATCGCGGCGATGCTCATGAATATTGTCTTTGTCACCTTGCTGTTTCTGCTGTGGCATGGTCCGGTTCACGGCGGCGATGGCTGGCTTGCGGCGATCGCACGCGTTCCCGGACTGCATATGGGACTGGCGCTGGCCAGCGCGCTGGCGAGCTATCTGAATCTATGGCAGTTGTGGCATGCGCTTGCGCGAGATGGCGTGTATGTGCGCCAGCCAGGATGGGGCCGCCATCTGCTGCGTCTGGGCACCGCGTGCGCGGCGATGGCCGTTGTGCTGGTTTTCGGTCTGGTGTTCTGGCACGACTGGACCCGCTGGGGAACCGCGCTTCGCATCGAACGACTGGCGATTCTGATCGGCGCGGGCGCGTCGACGTTTTTGACGGTGTTGTTCCTGCTTGGCTTTCGCATGCGTGATCTGCGCGCGGTGTGACGTACAGGTCTTTTTGGCTTGCTTCTCGCCCGAGGTTGCGCTGTTGCGGGGGTTCCGCTCGCC
>JBAVZT010000166.1:0-2044 GCA_049588955.1 Rhodanobacteraceae bacterium
GGGCAAGGCCGTCGCACGCCGCCCCTCCCCTGTTTCGCTGCCGGGTGAAGGCTGCACCATGCGCAACGCAGGTTGGTTGACGACCTTCAGCATGTCGTAGCCAGCACCTGATCGCGCGGAAAACCTCTTTCCGACGGCGCGCGACGCCCGCATCCGCTCTGCTATCATCGCCGCACGGAGCGAGGGGGCGATGTCGAGTCTGCCGCAAGAACTGCCGGGATACGAACTGATCCGCGAACTGGGCGTCGGCGGGATGGCGACCGTCTATCTCGCCCTCCAGCAGGCACTTGATCGCCAGGTTGCACTCAAGGTGATGCGCCGCGACGCCAGCGGTGCGGATATTTCCGATTTCGAGCGGCGCTTCCTGCTCGAAGGGCGCACGATGGCGAAGCTGCCGCACCGCAATATCGTTGCGGTGTACGACATTGTCACGCGCCCCGATATCTCCTACATCGCGATGGAGTACCTTTCGGCCGGTACCCTGTCGGAGCGACTGCGCCGCGGACTGGATCTCAGCGAAGCCATCGCGATCGTCGTGCAGCTCGCGAACGCGCTGGATCTCGCGCACAAGCAGGGGGTCATCCATCGCGACCTGAAGCCCTCCAACGTCCTGTTTCGCGACGAAACCACGCCGGTTCTGACCGATTTCGGCATCGCCAAGCACGCCGGCGGCGAGACGACGCGCATCACCCTGACCGGCATGGTGCTCGGCACACCGACCTACATGAGCCCGGAGCAGGCGCATGGCCAGGCCATCGATGGCCGTTCCGACCAGTACAGCCTCGGCGTGCTGTTCTACGAAATGTTGACCGGCAACGTACCGTTCGCCGACGAGACGCCGATGGCGGTGCTGATGGCCCACGCGTTGAAGCCACCACCGCCGCTTCCGCCGGAACTCGGCATGTTTCAGTCGATCTTCGACCACCTGCTGGCGAAGAAGCCGGGCGATCGCTATGCGACTTTGCGCAAGTTCGTCGAGGCGTTGCGCAGCCTGATCCTGAGCAACGAAACGCTCGGCATGCGCTTGCGCGCGGGCAGCAGCCGCACATCCTCGAGCCAGTTGCGCCGACTCGGATTCTCCGGCGATTCGAGCGGTGCCGGCCGCGGCATCACGATAGACATGCATCAGCGCAGCAGGGAGACGTCGGCGCTCAGCCGGTTCGACCCGACCCGCCTGGCGCCTGCATTGCGCGGCGGACGCGGACTCGCCGTGGCTGCGCTGGTCGTTGTTGCGCTGGGTCTCGGCGCAATCCTGTGGAGCGTCTTTCGTCAAGGGCCATCGTCCACGAGCGATGAGCAGGTGACGCGCCTGGAATTGAACGAGGCGCGCAATCTCATCGATGATGGCAAGAAGCTGGTGACACCGCCTGGCGACAATGCTTTCGAGTATCTGCAGAACGTGCTGCAACGCGATGCCGACAATCGCCAGGCAATCAAGCTGCTCGATACGCTCGCGGAGAAAATGCGCGGCCAGGCCGAGCAGGCCCTGAGCAAAGGCAATCTCGACACCGCGAGCGAGCTGATCAACCAGACCCTGCTGGTCGAACCCAAGGATCCGGCCTCCGAGCAGCTGGCGGCACGCATCGAGCGGCAGCGCACCAGTCGCGAAAACGCGCTGCGCGTTACCGAGCTGCTGGACAAGGCATCCGCCGCCGGCAACGAGCCTGGCGCCCCGGCAGACGCGGCGTACGGGTTGCTCGCATCGGCGCGCAAGATCGATCCCGGCAATCCCACCGTGAAATTGCGCATCGCGCAACTCGCCAGGACCGAATTCGATCGCGTCCGCGCCCAGTTGGATGCAGGTCAGCTCGACGAGGCGAGTGCGACGCTTGAGGCCTTGCGACCAAATTTCGGCAACGACATCGCTTTCGATGCGCTCGCCCTCGCTGTCGATCATGCCAGGGACATGGCTGCGCGCGCGCACAAGGCCACCGACCTGCTCGCGCTTGCGCGCAAGGCGCTGGACGAGAACCACATCGATCGGCCAGCCGGCAACAACGCCGTCGACCTGTTCTTCCAGGCGCGCACGCTCGATGTGCGACTG
>JBAVZT010000167.1:0-8210 GCA_049588955.1 Rhodanobacteraceae bacterium
GTGGTCGCCGACCCGCATCTTGGGCAAGACTTCCTGCCAGCCCTTGATGACGTCGCCGACCTTGACCGTGACCGGCTTGCCGCGCGCGAACGAGCTGTCAAACTCAAGGCCGTCCGACAATGAGCCCCGATAGTGCAGCGTCACTTCGCTGTTCGGCGTGACGCGCGGGCCATTGCCGTCCTCAATCACGCGGTACTGCACACCCGAGGGCAATACGATGATGCCCTTCTTGGATTTGTTGGCCGCCATGAACGCCGCGCTCTTGCGCTTGTTTTCGGCGTTGCTCTTGTCGAATTCGGACTTGGCTTCAGCGAGGGCCTTCTTCTGGAATTTGGTAAGGACGTCGGTCATCGTTGCTGCCGGCACGGCCGGATCACGTTTCGCGTAGCCATCCTGGATCGCGCGATTCAAGGTACCGATATCGATATTCATCTTGCGGTCGACAAAGTCATGACCAAGCTGATAGCCGATCGCGTAAGACAACTTGCCTTTTTCCGAGCTGATGTCCTGCGCCGAGGCGGAGCCCACCATGAACAGCGCCGTCACGGCGAGTAACCAACCAAATTTCATGTCTGCCTCCAGACTGATCAACAGTTATTCGAACTTGCGACCCGATCGGGCCGACCAAAAGCGCGCTAGTGTACCCGAGCGCCACGCCACGACCAACGCATCGAGTCGTTTCAGAGCGCTTCGGGCCGAGAAAGTTCGGATGCCGCCGGGCCGGCCGACAGATACGCAAGACCGCTTGGAAAATCGACGGCACCTCGGCCGAAACCGCCCTCCTGCCCGCAGTATCATGATCCGCGCTTCGAACTGAACGTCAGCCGAGGGTAACGCATGACCTATTCCAACCTCATCGTCGAGGACCGTGGCCCGGTACGTACGATCACCATCAATCGCCCGGACAAGCTTAACGCGCTCAATCGCGCAACCGTCCACGAACTCGGATCCGCGTTCGATGAGGCGCGATCCGCAACCGGTGTGCGCGTAATCGTCCTGGCCGGCGCGGGCGACAAGGCATTTGTCGCAGGCGCCGACATCAGCGAGATCCGCACCTTGTCGCCGATCGAGGCACTGGCTTTCGCACGCGCGGGTCAGGATCTCATGCACTGCATCGAAAAGCTCTGCAAACCTGTCATCGCGCGCATCCAGGGTTACGCACTCGGCGGCGGCATGGAGATCGCGATGAGTTGCCATTTGCGCGTCGGCAGCGACAAGGCGCGCTTGGGTCAACCCGAAATCAATCTCGGCGTGATTCCGGGCTTTGGCGGAACCCAGCGGCTGCTGCGACTGGCCGGTCGCGCTGCGGCACTCGAACTGTGCCTGCTCGGTGATCCGGTCCACGCCGAGCGAGCCGCCGCGCTTGGCCTGCTCACACGCGTGGTCCCGGCGGAGCGTCTCGACCAGGAAGTGCGCACGCTGGCCGACCGGCTGGCCGCTTCAGCGCCGCTTGCGCTGACCGGTATTCTCGATGCAATCCTGACCGGCGGTGAAGGTCCGCTCGATCTCGGTCTCGATTACGAAGCCAGGGCGTTCTCGCTTTGCTGCGCCAGCGACGACATGCGCGAGGGCACCACCGCATTCCTCGAACGCCGCAAACCGTTGTTCAGCGGGAATTGATACAGTCATTCGTGCCCTCCACGGTACTTCTTTTCGCCCGCGGTCACCGCAAGATCCAGCCGATTTTCCGGCGGCGGCAGCGGACAGGTCGCATAGGGCGTGAACGCACAGGGCGGGTTGTAGGCCTGGATGAAATCGAGAACGACCTTGCCGATTTTCGGAAGCTCTGTGTACAGAAAACGCGCCGCACCGTAGGTCTGCTTGCCGCTGGTGCGATCGGCGATGATGAAGAACAGCTCCTTGGCGTCGGGCTCCTCGAGCACCGGCAACAGCGAGTAGGTCTTGCCGTTTCGCGTGAACACCGCCTTGCCCGGCACCGGCATCCTGTCGACGGTGCCGATCACACTCGGAATCTCGATTTCGTGCGTCGGCTTGAATGGAATCCAGGCTGCCTCGATACGCCACGACGGGTCGATCGGAAAATAATCGAGGCCGGCAAAATGGGTACGCGTGGGCGCGGCGGTGTCCTTGACGCGCAATCCCTTCTTGCCCGAGCGATCGATCATGTAGAAGCTGACTGTGGCGAACGCGACGCGCGTCGGCTTGGCGTGCGAGTCGTCCAGGAGATCCGAAACTTTCTCCGGTTTGCCGTCGATGGTTGCCGCGCTGCCCCGGGCGAGCGCGATTTTTGCCTTGCCGTCGTGCAGGGTCACGGTCCCGAGACGTGCCGGTCCCTTGGGCAGCACGACATCGTTGTTCTTGGCGCTGCCGATGGTGTTGTTGCCATCCTTCAACCAGTAAAGACCGATCAGCGACAGCCAGCCGTCCGGCGACTTCAGACGCGCGACGCGTTCGGCCCGGGCGGTTTCGATCTGCCGGCTGTAGTCGGAATTCCCGTGGTCCGAACCGCTACCGGCTGACATCAACTGCACGCCCGCGATTGCGGCGCCGAGCAATAGTGAAAACTTGAACATGGCGGCTTCCTGAAGTGGTAGTCAGTGGATGGTTGCGGGGACCTGAGCATTGCGGGATCGTGACACGTCCGCGGCAGGTTGTCCGAATCTATCTTCCCCGGAGAAACAGTCGATCGAGTTCCGCCAGGCCAAGTTGCACCCAGGTAGGACGCCCGTGGTTGCACTGACCCGAGCGCTCGGTCGATTCCATCTCGCGCAACAACGCGTTCATTTCGGGCAGTGTCAAGCGTCGATGGGCGCGCATGGATCCGTGACAGGCGATACTCGACAGCAGTTCGTTGCCTGCCTCCAGCACGTGATGCGTCGAACCGTCAGCGCCCAGATCGGCAATCAGGTCGAGTACCAGTCTCGTCACATCGGTGCCATTGAACAGGCTCGGCACGCGACGAACAACGATGCTCTTCGGTCCACTGCGCGCAAGGTCCAGACCGAGTTCGGCGACACGCCCGGCATGTTCCTCGACCAGGGTTGCCTCGCGCTCGCTGACGCTGATCTGCAGCGGCACCAGCAAGGCCTGCGACGGAATCCCGGTGGTCGCCTGTGCGCGCTTGAGTTTTTCGTAGGTGACGCGCTCGTGCGCCGCGTGCATGTCGACCAGGATCAGTCCATCGGCGTTCTGCGCGAGTATGAAG
Organism: Rhodanobacteraceae bacterium; assembly: GCA_049588955.1. Lineage (GTDB taxonomy): Bacteria > Pseudomonadota > Gammaproteobacteria > Xanthomonadales > Rhodanobacteraceae > Dokdonella_A. Next base: position 3,167 of record JBAVZT010000167.1, read on the forward strand.
ATGCCGTGCAGTTGCGCCAGCGCGTAGCCAAGGGGAGGCGCTGATCCATCGACCGCAGCCGGCTGTGCGGACACCTGCAACGTCTCCCCGGTCTCATCGGAAGACCGGTCGCTGGAGGGTTGCAAGGGCCCCAGCAACGCAGCATACGCGGCCAGCGGCTCCCCAACGCCGAGGCTGGCCTGCGCACGATGGTACGGGTGCAGCGGCCCGGCGTGTCCCCGCGGCGGGCTTTCGCTGCGTGCCCCCGCGCGCGTCCCGGACAGGGCTTCATCGAGCGTGCGGTAGAGGAAATCGTGGACCAGGCGTCCTTCGCGAAAGCGCACTTCGTGCTTGGCCGGATGGACATTGACATCGACCAGCGCCGGATCGAGTTCCAGAAACAATACAAACACCGGATGGCGCCCGTGAAACAGTACGTCCGAATAGGCCTGGCGTATCGCATGCGCCACCAGGCGATCACGCACGCGTCGGCCGTTCACGTGGAAATACTGCTGATCGGCCTGGGCACGCGACGCGGTCGGCAGCCCTACCCAGCCGGACAAGTGCAGGCCGGCGGCGGCATGCTCAATGTGCAAACTGCGGTTCGGAAAGTCCTCGCCAAGCACGTCGCCGAGTCGATCCACAAGCCCGTTCTCGTCGCGTACCGGCTGGTAGCGCCTGACCGTCTTGCCGTTGTGACGCAGGTGCAGTTCGACCCCGCAACGGGCAAGCGCAATCGATCGAACCAGCTCGTCCACGTGATTGAACTCGGTGCGTTCGGCGCGCAGAAACTTGCGGCGGGCCGGCACATTGTGGAACAGGTCGCGGACCTCGACGCAGGTGCCGGCCGGATGTTGCTCGGGCCGCACCGGCTGCAGCGTGCCGCCTTCCATCGCAATCCGATACGCATGCTCCTGCTGCGCGGGTCGCGAGATCAGCACGAGGCGCGAAACCGATGCGATCGACGGCAGCGCTTCGCCGCGAAAGCCGAGCGTGCCGACCCGCTCGAGTTCCTCGAAACTTCCGATCTTGCTGGTCGCATGCGCGCTGAGTGCCAACGCCAGATCCTCGGCTTCGATGCCGCTGCCATCGTCACGCACCCGGATCAGGCGCGTACCGCCGTTCTCGACGTCGATTTCGATGCGCCGCGCGCCGGCATCGAGGCTGTTTTCGGTGAGTTCCTTGACCACGGATGCCGGGCGCTCGATCACCTCGCCGGCGGCGATCTGACTAATCAGTTCGGATGGCAACGGGTGGATGCGCGACATCACACGGGGCAAGCGGAAACAGCTTGCCATGATAGCCGACGCAGACGCTCGCGCGGATTACGTCCCGGACGGGATCTGCAATATGTCTCCGACGCGCAGTCCGTCGTCGGAAAGGCGATTGGCGGCTCTGAGGGTGCCGAGCGTGATGCCGTATTGCTGCGCAATGCCGCTCAACGTTTCGCCGCGCGTAACCTTGTGCAGGTCACGCAACCTGCCCTCGCTCGTCGCGATCGCAATCGGGGTCGCCGCGCGCGTCATCTTGGCCACCATCTGCCCCGAATGCCGGATCGCGGCCCGTTCTGCAAACAAGGTGCCCGGCGGCGGAGTGGTCGTGAAATAGTGTTCGATGCCGTTGAACACGGCTTGAGCAATGCGCTCACGCTGGTTCGGATCGCGCAGTCGTCGCTCCTCGGCCGGGTTGGTGATGAAGGCGGTCTCGACCAGGATCGAGGGCACGTCAGGCGACCGCAGCACGACAAAATTGGCCCGCTCGACATATCCCCGATGAGTAGGCCCCAATCGCCGGAGCGCACCCAGTACCTGCCTGGCTACCGCATTGCTCGCTTCCATCGTGGCGCCCTGCGACAAGTCGAGCAGCACCGCGGCAAGCGTGTTGTCCTTGTCGTCGAGCGATACGCCGCCGACCAGATCCGCCCGATTCTCGCTGTCGGCCAGCCAGCGCGCAGCCTCACTGGTGGCGCCACGCGGCGACAGTACCCACACCGAGGACCCGCGCGCATCGCTGCTCTTGAACGCGTCCGCGTGGATCGAAACGAACAGGTCGGCCTTGGCCTTGCGCGCTTCGCGATAACGCTCGGTGAGCGGAATGAAGTAGTCGCCATTGCGGGTCAATACGGCCGACATTCCCGGTTCGCGATCGATGAGCCGTTTCAATTCACGTGCGACCGAAAGCGTGATGGTTTTCTCATGCGTCCCCGACGGGCCGGTAGCGCCGGGGTCTTCGCCGCCGTGCCCGGCGTCGAGCGCAATCACGACGTCGCGCGCCTTTGTCGGCATCGCATCGGCAACGGTTCGAACGGTTGCGGTCCTGGTCTTCGGATACAGATCGACCACAAGGCGGTAGCCGAACTTGTCGGCCGGTTGCAACAGAAAGCTCTTCGGGCGCACATCCTTGTCGAGATCGAATACGACACGCACCCCGTCCTTGCCATGTTTGCCGGTGCGGATGCGCTTGAGCAAACCCTTGACGCGTGGCGCGCCAAATCCCTCCAGGAACCGGCTGTCGGCAAGATCGAGCACGATTCGGTCCGGGTCGGAGAGCGTGAACAGCTTGTAGTCGACCGCGCCGGAAACATCGAATACCGCACGCGTGTACTCGGGTCCGGCCCAGATGCGCAGCGCCGCAACATCTGCGGCACGCGCCGGGACAACGAGCGTCCACAGTATGGCCAGACCACCCCCGATAACCCACGCTGGCAAATGCGAGGCACGCATGATGCCGTATTGAATCGGAGATTTGCGTAAATTTCAAGGCTTTTCCCTTGAAAATCATCGCATGAATGATGTTTCTTAAAATCTGGAGCAGGAGTTGCCGGTAACCTGCTGCTACCGATCGGCACCGCGCAGCGCTTCAAACAGCTGGCGCCCGCGTGCGCCGCATGGGAAAGCCGCAAGATCGCGCAGCGCACCGGCATGGCTGAGACGCACGCTCAGATCGGCCGGAGGCAGTGCGTCGCGCGCACGCTCGGGCCACTCGATCAGCAGCAGCGCGCCGGGATCGAGCAAGTCGATCAACCCGAGCCATTCGAGTTCACCGGCATCCGCAATCCGATAGAGATCGAGATGATGGATACTCATATCGTCGACGCGGTATGACTCGATCAGACTGTAGGTCGGGCTCTTGATGCGTTCCGCGCAACCCAGCGCGCGCAGCAGGGCGCGCGCGAACGTCGTCTTGCCCGCTCCGAGTTCGCCTTCGAGATAGATGACTGCGCCCTGTCTTGCCGCACCCGCAAGCTGCGCAGCGCGTTGGCTCAGCGCCACCTCGTCGATCCCGCGAAACGTCCCTTGATCGTCAGCGCTTGCCGCTTGCGGCATCGGTAGCTCCGTTCGCGAAACAACGCAGAAACGCGAACAGGTCGCTCGCGATGAGACCGCGTGGCGTGGCACCGGCAGCCATATCCCCGGCGCGCGCATGAACGGCGACACCGAGGCGAGCCGCGTCCCAGGCCGAGAGACCCTGGGCGAGCAAACCGGCAATTACGCCAGTGAGTGCATCGCCCATGCCCGCGGACGCCATGCCGGGATTGCCCCATCGACACAACGCGACACGTCCCGTCGGATCGGCAATCAGCGTACCCGCGCCCTTGAGGGCGACGACAGCTTGGTAACGCCGTGCGAGCATCCGCGCGGCAGCGAAGCGATCGCGTTGAACGTTTGCCGTTTCACATTCGAGCAGGCGCGCCGCTTCGCCCGGATGAGGCGTCAGTACGGTTTCGCGCGGAAGCTCACGTGGCTGGCGCGCAAGCAGATTCAACCCGTCGGCATCGATCACCAGCGCGCTGTCGGGATGCGACGCCGCTGTGCTCAAGACCGAATCCCATAGTGCCTGGCCCCACGAGCCGCGTCCAAGTCCGGGGCCGAGCGCAATGACATCGGCACGCGCGAGCAGCGGCGCCAGCGCCAGTGGATCGTCGCTGGAATGGGCCATCAACTCCGGTCGAGCGGCATTCAACGCGACGATGTGCGCCTGGCGCGTCGCGATGCTCACCAGGCCGGCGCCCACGCGCAAGGACGCCTCGCCGGCCAGTCGAGGTGCACCACCCATCCCGTGATCGCCTCCGACGACGAGCACGTGTCCGAATCTTCCCTTGTGCGAATTGTGCAAGCGAGGGGGCAACAGGTCGTCGATCGAGGCATCAATGAGTTGCGCCGATGGCACGATGTCCGCGTATGCCGCGTCGGGAACCTCGAGATTTGCAAGTTCCAGCGCGCCGCAGCAATCGACTGCGTCGCCGGTGAAAAGGCCTTGTTTCCATGCCACGAAACTCACCGTTGCTGCCGCATGGACGACCACGCCCGGTCGCGTACCGGTATCGGCATTGAGTCCGGATGGCACGTCCAGCGCGAGCAGTGGCTGACCGCACTGGTTCAGCCGCTCGATCAGGGCTGCGGCCACACCATCGATCGGACGGGCGAGGCCGGTACCGAACAGGCCGTCGACCTGCACATCGGCATCGAGCAATGCGATATCCGGCCCCGCATCCGCGATGGTTCCGCCGGCCTCGACGAACGACTCACGCGCACGTCCCGCGTCGCCGCGGGAAGTCGACCCAACCGCAACGAGCCGCACATCGAAACCATCGCGCAAGGCCGCCCGGGCCAGCAGGAAGGCGTCACCGCCATTGTTGCCCGGACCGGCCGCGACACCGATGCGGCGCGCCTGCGGCCAGCGCCGGCGCAAGCATGCGAACGCCGAATCGGCCGCTCGCTCCATCAAGGTATATCCTTGGATTTTGCAGCGCTCGATCGCCGAGCGATCGATGCTGCGGGCCTGTTCGGCCGTGTACAGGGCGGTGGAACGCTCCAATGCTGGCATGTGCCGATTATACGGATAGCGCCCCGCCCCACGCGCTCGCGGCGCTGTGGCGCCGTATCCCGACCGCACAGGCTGCGATACATTCGCACCATGATCGCAATCGATTATTCCGCACTCGGCGTGAGCATCCGCCAGTGGGCCGGCGAACTCGGATTCCAGCAGGTCGGCATCACCGGCATCGACGTCGCCGCGGATGAAACCCGCCTGTTGAACTGGCTCGACGCGGGCCACCATGGCG
>JBAVZT010000168.1:0-8023 GCA_049588955.1 Rhodanobacteraceae bacterium
CCCATGGCCCCGAGCATCGCGGCAGTCGCACGGGTATCGTCGGCCTCGAGGAATCCGTCGATCCGGGTCGTGCCCTCGGCCAGCGCCCCCAGCATGAGTGCCCTGTGCGAGATCGACTTGTCGCCCGGCATGAGCATCTCTCCGTGCAGCGGACCCGCCGGTCGACTGACCCAGTGCTCGCACGCGCTCACGGCAATGCGCCCAGCAGACGCCGGTTTTCGGTGCGGCTGCCGATGCTGACTCGCAAGCTCTGCGTCAAGCCGTAACCGCCGACCGGACGCACGACGACGCCGCGTTCGAGCAAGTGTCGTTCGAGGCTGGTCGCGTCGGAACCGGTGTCGAGCAGCACGAAGTTGGTTTGCGATGGCAATACGGCGTACCCGCGTCCCGCAAGCTCATCGCGCAACCAGCGGCGTTCACTGATATTGAACGCTCGTACCTTGTCGGCATGGCTCACGTCGGCCAGGGCGGCCTGAGCGGCGGCCAGCGCCACGCAATTGACGTTGAACGATTCGCGCAGGCGTTCGAGCACTGCAACGGTGCTCGGATGCGCGACCAGATAGCCGATGCGCAAACCGGCCAGCCCGTAAGCCTTGGAAAACGTGCGCGTCACGACCAGGTTGGGATGGCGATCGAGCAGACGCAATGCGGAAGTCGGCCCCGAGCTGTCGACATATTCGTGATAGGCCTCATCGACGACCGTCAGCGCGCTTGGCGGCACCCGTTCGATCAGTCTGTCCAGCTCGCCGTCGCCGAACCAGGTGCCGGTTGGATTGTTCGGATTGGCCAGGTAGACCAAGCGCGTGTCGTCGCGCACGGCACTGGCAATGGCAGCCGGATCGTGACCCAAGGGGGCGGTCGCGTGAGTGCGCGGCAGCGCCGGCACCGGGATCGCCGGTGCCCCGACCGCCGCGGCAGCAATCGCGAACACCACGAAGGCGTACTGCGAATACACGACCGAGTGCGACGGATCGGCGAAGCACTGTGCCAGCAGCATCAGCAGTTCGTGTGAGCCGTTGCCGAGCACGATGTGGTCGGCGCTGACATCGAGGTGTCGCGCGAGGGCCACCTTCAGCGCGCTACCGCGAGGATCCGGATAGCGAAAACTGGTGGTCAACGCCGCACGCATCGCCGCGCGCGCTGCCGGACCCGGACCGAGAGGATTTTCGTTTGCGCCAAGTTCGGCGATGACGCGGCCGAAGCGGACGCGCAGCGCCGCCAGGTCATGACCGGAATCGTAGGCGCGGAGTGCGGAAATCGCTGGATTGGCGAGGCGGCCGGCGTCGAAAGTCACGATGCGGCGACCGCATGCGATCCCGCACGGTCCACTTCCGCGTGCCTGTCGATTTTCGCGCGCGCGCTTGTCGTCATGGAGACGTAACCGGCATCGGGTTCGATCGTATCATCGATGCATGTGCATGCTTCGGCAAGCCCTGGCCCATTCGCGGGCGCGGCCCCTTCGACTCGTTGCTCAGCCCCCGAGCACGCGTACCGAGAGAATGCCGTCGATCGCCGAAATCGTGTCGACAAGCGTTGCCGGGACGGCCGAATCGACATCGATCAGGTTGTAGGCCAATTCACCGCGCGACGCATTGTGCATTTGGGCGATATTGAGTCCGGCTTCACCGAGAGTGTGCGAAAGGTGCCCGATCATGTTGGGCCGATTCCTGTTCGCCACGCAGATGCGGGCCGCCCCGGCGCGCCCCATGCGGGTGGCTGGAAAATTGACCGCATTGCGCACGTTGCCGTTCTCGAGAAAATCGCGCAACGCATCGACCACCATGGATGCACAGTTCTCTTCGGCCTCGCCGGTCGAAGCGCCGAGGTGCGGGAGACTGATTACGCGCGGATCGCCGAGCAGTCTGGAGTCCGGGAAATCCGTGACGTATCGAGCGATGCGGCGCTGCTCCAGACCCTGAAGCAAGGCATGCGGATCGACAATGCCGGCGCGTGAAAAATTTAGCAAGGTCACGCCGGTTCGAACCCGATCGAGTGCTTCAGATCCGAACAATCCGCGAGTGGCCGAATTCAGTGGGACGTGAAACGTCACGTAGTCGCTGGCTGCAAACAGTCCTTCAAGAGAGTTGGCCCTGGTGACATCGGACGACAATTGCCAGGCACCATCGACTGTCATGTGAGGATCGAGCCCGATGGTCCGCATGCCGAGCGCGCTGGCCGCGTTGGCTACCTTGACGCCGATCGCACCGAGTCCGATCACGCCGAGCGTCTTGCCGGACAGTTCGCTTCCGACAAAACGCTTCTTGGCGCGTTCGACCTTCTCGCTCACCGCATCGCAAGCGGCAAGGCCGTCGACGAAGCGCAGCGCATCCGGAATGTTGCGTGCGGCGAGCAGCAGTCCCGCAACGACCAGTTCCTTGACGGCATTGGCATTGCCACCCGGCGCATTGAACACCGGTAAACCGCGTTCCGACAGCACATCGACCGGAATGTTGTTGACCCCGGCGCCGGCACGCGCAACCGCCTTCACCGACGCAGGAATCGGACGCTCGTGCAGACTGGCGGAACGCAGCAGGATTGCGTCCGGCTCGGCGACGTCGTCGGCGACACGATAATCGGCGCCGGGCAACCGTTCGAGGCCGCTGCGCGCAATGCTGTTGAGGGTCTGGATGACAAGCATGGCAATGATCCAAGATCGGGAGTGCGGAAATAGGCGGATAGCTGCGCGATGGCGAAGCCGGAGTGCTGTGCGCTGCGTTTTCTTGTACCGGCCGGCAGGGGTCAGCCGCGGCGCCGCTCGAAGTCGCGCATGAACGCGGCCAGTGCCTCGACGCCGGCAAGCGGCATCGCGTTGTAGATCGACGCGCGCATGCCGCCGACTGCGCGATGACCTTTCAGTCCGAGCAGGCCGGCTGCGGTGGCTTGTTCGAGAAATGCGGCATCGAGCGTCGGATCGGCGAGCGTGAACGGAACATTCATGCGCGAACGTGCTGCGGATTCGACCGGATTTTCGTAGAAACCAGACGCATCGATCAAGTCGTAGAGCAGCGCAGCCTTGGCCCGGCTGCGTTCCGCCATGGCACCGAGACCTCCCTCGCGCTTGAGCCACTTGAACGTCAATCCGGCCAGATACCACGCAAACGTGTTCGGCGTGTTGAGCATCGAATGCCGCCGCGCGTGCTCGGCGTAGTTGAAGATAGGCGCGATGTCCGCCGGACAGCGCTCGAGTAGATCGTCGCGCACGATCATGACAACCAGTCCCGATGGGCCGATGTTTTTTTGCGCGCCGGCATAAATCAGACCGAAACGCGCCACGTCGATCGGACGCGACAGGATGTCGGAGGACATGTCGGCGATCAACGGGGCCTTGCCGACCTCCGGAATACTGTGGAATTCGACGCCGTGAATGGTTTCGTTGGGCGTGTAGTGGACATAGGCAGCTTGTGCGTCCAGATCCCAATTCGAAGCCGCGGGGATAACGCGATAGTGGTGTGGAGAACCGCTCGCCGCGACGCGCGCGCCGACGTAAGGCCTGGCTTCTGCCAGCGCTTTTTCGCCCCAGTGACCGGTCACCAGGTAATCCGCGACCTGATCCGGACGCGCAAGGTTCATCGGTATCTGCGCAAAATGCTGGGTCGCGCCACCCTGCAAAAACAACACGCGATAGTTCGTCGGGATATCAAGCAGGTCGCGCAGGTCGCATTCGGACTCCTCGGCCAGCGCAACGAACTGCTTGCTGCGATGGCTGATTTCCATCACCGACGCGTGCGCGCCGTCGTATTCGAGCAATTCGGCCTGAGCCTGACGCAACACCGGTTGCGGCAGCATTGCCGGGCCGGCGCTGAAATTGAATGTTCGATTCACATCGACTCCTGTCATTGGCTCGCCGCGCGACACATGCGCCCGGCGCCAGAAAACCATGGGAATTTCAAACGTCGTGACGCGCGAAGCCGCCCTAGATTTCCCGCAGCAGCAATGTCGCCAGGGCGAGACCGATCAACGCCGCGATACCGATCAGCCACCAGATGCCATAGCGCGACGCACTGGCAGGCGCGGGGGTCGTATCCAGGTCGATCGCACGCATGGTCTGGGTAATGGAAGGACGTGGTGCCGGCGTATCCATCTGCCCGCGCAGCGGCATGCCTGGGGCTTCCAGCAGAAATCGATGCTGATCGAACACGAGCTGGTCACCCGAGTGCAATACCGCATCGCGCACCAGCACACCATTGACCCATGTTCCGGCTGTCGAATCAAGATTTCGAAGATGCACGGAATCGGAGTGGGTTTCCACCGCCGCGTGGCGCAAGGCCACGGACGGTTCATCGATGCGCAGCCCACACTCGCCGCCGCGCCCGATCACCAGTCTCTGATCGATGGTCACGGTCCTCCCGAAATACGCACCGGACATGCCGCGCAGCACCGTGCGTGACGGGACGGCGTCCTGATCCTGCGATCCGTCATCGAGGGGTGGTAGCGATCGTTCGATCGAATCGTCTCGATCAGGTTTGAGCAACACGGCCATCGCACCAAGATTCAGCAGATCACCGAGACGCAGCAAGGCCTTCTCCCGTACCGGCCTTGCGTTCACATGCGTGCGTGCGGCCGAATCGAGGATATTCATCACCACACCGCGTGCATCGACACTGATCGACGCGTGCCTGGCCGCAATATTGGGACCTGCCACCACGATATCGTTATCGTCGGCACTGCCGATGCTCGCCGTTCCCTCGTCGACCAGGACATCGGCATGCTCGCCGTTGGGAAAACACAGTCGCATCAGGCAATAGTCGGAAGCGGACCAGCAGCCTCCAGTATAGAGCAGGCCGGCGCTACCGGTGCGCCCGGGGCTGCGGTTCGAGTATCGCGGTTCGTCCGTGAATCCCGTCGTCTCAACCGGGTATGCTCGCAGCATGCCGAGCATCGACATACGCCGCACTCATCAAGGCACTCCGGAAGAAGCCAGAATCGCGATCGAGATGGCCATGCAGTCGATCGCGACAAAATTCGGCATCCGTCATGAATGGGACGGCGACCGCGTGGAATTTTCACGCGGCGGCGTGCAGGGGCATATCGAGATCGAGTTGCATGCGGTGCACGTACATGCCAGGTTGGGGCTCATGCTCGCCGCCATGAAACCCGTGATCGAGCGCGAAATCCAGTCCTGCCTCGATCGCGCATTCGATTGAGGGCGGCGGCTCCTTGAAAAACCTCTGCTGCACCCTGCTAGAGTCGAGGCTACGCACGCAAGACATTGCATCAGGTGAGTTCATGTCCGAGATCGAAACCCGTTTCAGGCAAGCCGCCGATGACGTCCAGCGGCTGGCGGAACGCCCCGAGCACGACACGCTGCTGAAATTGTACGCACTCTACAAACAGGGTACCCGTGGCGATGTGTGTGGTCCCCAGCCGGGATTCTTTGACTTCATCGGCACGGCGAAGCACGAAGCCTGGGCTCAACTCAAGGGCATGACGCAAGACGAGGCCATGCGCAGGTACATCGAACTTGTGAAAAAACTGCACGGTTGACCCGCCCGCAATTCGCCGGCGTCACCCGAGGTACTTCGGCCGTCGGTACACGCACCGTGCCTTGTTTTCATTGCAGCTCGGGTCGCCGCGTGCGCATTGCGCGTTACCGACCCGGGTGGATCTCGCCGCCCTCGTGCTTGCGATCCCACGCACGCAGCTCGTCGCGTACATGCGCGATGCGCTGACGACCGAGCGTATTGCGTCCCTCGTCGAGCACCACGGCGTCGAGCAATTCAGCCAGCCGCTGAGCGGTCGGCAACATTGTGTCCCATGCGTCGAGCGCCGGCAGCGGTCCGGGCAACGTCATGAACAGGCTGACCCCGGGCGTACGGATCTCGGCGAGTCTGGCCATGTCGAAGCTTCCGGGCTTGATCATGTTGGCCATGCTGAATACCGGACCGTGCTCCGGCCCCCCCGAGGCCGAGCGATGGAAGATACCCCGGTCACCGAATGCGAGTCCGGCCTTTTCCGCGGCAACGACCAGATCCGGTCCCGTGATCAGGGCGGTGCCGCGTGCCGCCACGAACAGCGTGACGATACGGTCGATCTGTTCGGTCGGGCGGACACCGACGACGGGCCGGCGCGGAGGGTCGGCTCGGTTGGCCTGCGCCGCGGTTCGTCGCTCTTCCGACAAATCGAATTCCTTCTGCTGCGGCTCCGCGTGTGCACTACCCAGCGTGGGCTCGATGCGTTGACCGAGCACGCGCTTGAACAGATGACGCCTGCCCTGCCCCGGCTTTCCGGAACGACCGAAAAAATAGATGAGCGCGAGCGCGATCAGACCAATCACCGCAATGATCACGCGTAGCCCGGTGCTGCTGAGTGCCTGTTGTTCCATGACGATCTCCGTCAAGCTGCGCCGGCCAGCCGGGTGGCTTCGGCCAGATCGACCTGTACCAGACGAGAAACCCCGGGCTCGCGCATCGTCACGCCACACAATTGGGCGGCGGCCTCCATGGTCGCCTTGTTGTGGGTGACAAAAATGAACTGCACGCGATCGCTCATCTCTGCAACCAGACTGGTGAAGCGCCCTATATTGCCTTCATCGAGCGGGGAATCGACCTCATCGAGCAGACAGAATGGTGCAGGGTTGAGTCGGAATATCGCAAACACGAGTGCCACGGCGGTCAAGGCCTTTTCGCCGCCCGACAACAGTGAGATCGAACTCACCCGCTTGCCCGGCGGGCGCGCCATGATGCTCACACCGGTGGACAGCATATCGTCACCGGTAAGCTCCAGATGCGCGTGACCGCCCCCGAACAGCCGTGGAAACAATTCCTCCAGGCCGCTGTTCACTTTTTCGAAGGTTTCCTTGAAACGCAGTCGCGTTTCCCTGTCGATCTTCCGAATCGCGTTTTCGAGAGTCTCCAGCGCCGCCACCAGGTCGGCCAATTGCGCATCCAGATAGCTCTTGCGTTGTGATTGCTCGTCATACTCCTGAATCGCCGCCAGATTGACGGGTTCCAGGCGCTGGATCTTGTGCGCGAATGCGGTCAGATCGGACTCCCATTGCGCGCAGTCGGCGTTCGCGGGCAGTGCCGCCAGCATCGATTCCGCGTCGAAGCCGGCTGTGCTGATCGCGCTGCTCAAGGTGTCCGCACGCAGCCGGTGCTCCTGCTCGCGCAAGCGCAGCTCGGCCAGTTGATCGCGACGTTCGTTCAGGTTCTGCTCGATCGCATGGCGTTCCTGATCGAGGCGGCGAAACTCGGCATCGCAATCGGCCAGCGCCGTGCGCGCCTGGACCAGGCGCTTGTCCACCAGCAAACGTTGATTCAGATAGGTCTGCCGTTCACTGTCCAGATGGCTTTCGGGATCGCGGCTGGATGCCAGCTGCGCGGCAATTTCGCTCGCGCGTTCATGCAATTGCGAGCGTTGCGCCTGCATGCGGGTCAAGGCCTGTTCGAGCGACGACGCTGCAGCGCGCTGCGATTCGATCAAGAGCGCGCATTCATGTACCTTTTCGCTGGCTTCGCGCGCCGCCATGCGCGCTTCCTCGCGTCGCTCGAGCAGACCGCGCCGATCAGCATCCAGCTGCTTTCGTTGTTCTTCAAGGTTTGTCATGCGCGTCATCGCGGCGTCCAGCCGGGAGCGTGCGGCATGAGTCTGCTCGTTGATCTCGTCGAGCGTCTTCCCAAGATCGGAGAGATCGTGTTCGATGCGCGCCGATCGCTCCTGCGCGTCGGCAAGCCGCCCGCCTTGATTCTGCAACTGTCCCGCGGTCTCAGCCAGCCGCTTCTGCGACACATACAGCTCGCGCTGTGTCTCGTCGCGTCTTTGCTCCGCCGCGAGTCGTGCCTGACGGCCCCGAGTCAGGGCCTCCGCCAGCCTTTCCACCTCGGCCCCGTTTGCCGCGATGCGCGATTGCAGGTCCTGTATTTCGCGTTCACGCGCCAGGACTCCGATGTTGTCGCCATTGCGGTGGCTAACGCGCGCAAAATCGGGGCCGAACCAGTCGCCGGTGGGCGTAATGACCGAGTCGCCCTCGGGTAACAGCCGCACGGCCGCAAGCGCATCGCCAACATCTTGCGCAGTATGCACG
>JBAVZT010000169.1:0-1995 GCA_049588955.1 Rhodanobacteraceae bacterium
GTCGTTGGGCGTGCCGACGCCGTACTTTGCCAGATCGTCCGGATTGCCGCTGACCTGCTTGTACAGATCCACGCCCTGCCACAACACCTTGCTGATGCCGAAAATCTGCGGACTGTGCGGATCATCCTCGGTTTCGCAACGCGCATGATGCTTGCGGTGAACCGCAACCCACTCCTTGGTCACCATTGCCGTGGTCAACCACGACCAGAAACGGAAGAAATGCGCGAGCAACGGGTGGAAATCCACACCGCGATGCGTCTGGCTGCGGTGCAGATACAGCGTTACCGAGAGGATCGTGAGCTGGGTCACCACGAGAAAATAGGTGATCCACACGCCCCACGAAGCCTGAGTCAGGCCGCGCGAGGCGAAGGTCAACAGGGAATCGAGCATTACGAGAGGGAACTCCGGATACGAAATCGCACTATACCTGTCATCAGATGGTGGTTCCACCGCTCAGATCAAGGTTTTGCGATCGAAATCACCTGGGTCGTGCAGGCGGGCCTGCGGGGGCATTCGCCCACGCTCGACTGTGGAAGACCCGACCGGTGAACCCCGGGCTTGCCGTGTCAGGGGCGAAGACGAAACAATCGAGGCATGGACCGGCATCCGCAACCGATCGTATTGGCGCTTGAGCGCGTCACCTGCCGTCTGGCCGGACGCAAGATCGTGCATGCGCTGGATATCCAGGTCGCGCGTGGCGAAGTGCTCGGCCTGCTCGGCGTCAACGGTGCCGGCAAATCCACCACCTTGCGCATGATGGCCGGTTTGCTGCGTCCAACCTCCGGCAGGGTACGCCTTGACGGAGTCGATCTGGCCGAGGAACCCGAGCACGCGCGGCGGCATATCGGTTATCTGCCGGAGGAGCCGCCGCTGCATGGCGAACTCGATGTCGAGGAATATCTCGTGTTTTGCGCGCGTCTCCACGGCCTCACCGGCAAATCCGCGGCAATCGCGACTGCGCACGCGATCGGGCGTTGCGAACTGGGCGACGTGCGTCGGCGGCTGGTCGGGGTGCTGTCGCGAGGATTTCGCCAGCGCGTTGGCCTGGCTCAGGCGATCATCCACGAACCCGCGGTCATCGTGCTGGACGAGCCCGCTTCCGGCCTGGACCCGGTGCAGGCCCTGAAATTGCGCGACCTGATCGCCGAACTTCGCGACCACGCCGTGGTGTTGTCGACGCATGTGCTGAGCGACGTGCAGGCCTGCTGTGATCGCGTCGCGATCCTGCATGACGGCCGCTTGCGTCACACAGGCATGCTGCGCCCGGAAGCCCCCGGCTCGCTGTTTCGAGTCGGTATCGCACCCGCATCCACGAATCCGGACTGGCACGCATTGACGATGGTGCGCATGGCAACACCGCTGGTCGACGACGGCGAATGGCGTGTCGAGCTAGCCAAGGATGGGCGAGTGGAGGCTCTTGCCGCGGCTCTGGTCGAGCGCGGGTTCGGACTGACCGAACTGCGCGCCGAAGACTCGACGATCGAGGAAACCTTTCTGCGCATCGCCGCCGCGGACGTGCCGCTCGAAGCCGCATGAGCGCGATTGCCGTCATCGCGCGCAACGAATGGCGCCGCCAGTTCGTCCAGCCGTTCGCGTGGATCCTGATCGCCGTCGTGCTCGCCCTGACGGCGTACCAGTTTCTGATCGCGCTCGGAGCGTATCTGCAACTCATGCCCAGACTCGGCGCGCTCAAGGATGCACCGGGGATCACCGATCTCGTCGCGCTGCCGGTGCTGCGCGGCCTGGCGAACCTCATGATGCTGATCGTGCCTTTGATCACGATGCGCACGATCGCCGGCGAGCGGCGCGCCCGCACGTTGCCGCTGTTGCTCGCCGCGGGCCTGGGTGACGCGCGCATCGTGCTTGGCAAGTATCTCGGGGCGCTTGGCCTGGCCTGGATGATTCTCGCGGTGGTGCTGTTGCTGCCGGTCATGCTCGAATTCGGCAGCACACTCGATCTTGGCCGACTCGCCGCCGCCGCGCTCGGCGTCGCGC
>JBAVZT010000170.1:0-4865 GCA_049588955.1 Rhodanobacteraceae bacterium
GCCAAAAGGAACCCGCTCGCCGCCGAGGCGAGCGGAACCCTTGCGGCAGCATTGCCGAAGGCGAGAGCAGCGAAGCATGGACAGCGCAGGCTTCGCCTGCCGCGACGAACAGAACCGAGGCAGGGCATCGCAGGGCAGACGAAACCGCAAGCAAGTGCCGACTTCAGCTCGGCAGCAACTTGCCCGGATTGAGAATGCCGTCGGGGTCGAACCTGGACTTGATCTCGCGCATGAGTTCAAGCGCGACCGGGTCGAGCGCCCGATCCATGAAGTCGCGTTTGGCAAGCCCGATGCCGTGTTCTCCGGACAAGGTACCGTCCAGTGCGATGACGCTTTCGAAGATCGCCGCGAGGCAGATTTCGGCGCTGCGCATTTCGGTCTCGTCGCGCGGCAGCAGATTGATGTGCAGGTTGCCGTTCCCGGCGTGGCCGAAGCAGACGATCGGCAGGTTGTGGCGTCCCGAAAGCGCTTTGACGGTCGCAACCAGTTCGGGCATCCGACTCACCGGCACCACGACATCCTCGTTGATCTTGTTGGGCGACAGCGTGCGCAGTGCCGGTGACAGCGCCTTGCGCGCGGCCCACAACGTCGAGACTTCGGCGGCGTCGGTGGCAACGCGCAATTCTGCCAGTCCGTCGCCCCTGGCGGCGTGCGACAGCGCTTGTGTTGCCGCTGACAGCGAAGCGGTTTCGCCGTCGACCTCGATGATCAGCATCGCGCCGGCTTCCGGGACGCCGTCGCCGCAATGACTGCGCGCCAGCCGCAATGCTTCGCCGTCGAGAAACTCCAGCGCGCATGGTGTGACCGGTTGGGCCATGATCCGCGCGACCGCGGCCGCGGCGCTGGCGACGTCGTCATAGAGCGCGCGCAAGGTGCGTTTTTCCGAGGCGATCGGCGTCAGTTTCAGCGTTGCTTCGGTAATCAGCGCGAGCGTGCCTTCCGAGCCGACGATGAGACGGACGAGGTCGTAGCCGGTGGCGCCCTTGCTGGTCGGTTTGCCGCAACGAAACGCCTCACCGGTGCCCGCGACCGCTCGCAAGGCGAGCACGTTGTCACGGCTGGCGCCGTACTTGACTGCGCGCGGTCCGCCGGCGTTGCAGGCGAGGTTGCCGCCCACCGTGCAATACGGTGCGGATGTCGGATCCGGTGCCCAGAAAAAACCCTGCGCTGCAAGCGCATCCTGCAGGTCGCCATTGAGTACGCCCGGTTCGACCACGACCGAGCGGTCATTCGCAGCGATGGACAGGATGCGATTCATGCGCTCGAAGCTCGCGACCACACCAGCGCGCACAGGAACGCTGGCGCCGGTGGTGTTGGTCCCGCGGCCGCGCGCGGTCAGTGCCGTACGGTGCCTTCGGCAGGCGCGTACCAGTGCGACAACCTGCGCGTGCTGCTCGGGAAATACCACGGCTTGCGGCTGCGCCTCGCGCCGCGAGTTGTCGTAACCGTAGGCCAGGCACTCGGCCGGATCGGTGTTGAGCGCGTCAACCGGGAAAATTCCAGCCAGATCGTCGAGCAGGGAATCGAACGGCATTTCGTGCGTCATGGTCAATCGGTGTATTCGAATATCTTCACTACGCGCTCGACACCGCGCACATTGCGCGCGATTGCAGTGACCGCATCGTCTTCCGCATGGCTCACCAGCCCGAGCAGGTAGACGACATCGTGCGCGGTGGTGACGTTGACGCGTGTCGGATCGAACCCGTCGGTGCGAATGTCGAGCAGCGCTGTCTTGACCCGCGCGGTCAGGAAGCTGTCATGGCGCCGCGCCCAGAAACCTCCGGGTTCGCCCACTTCGAGATCGTTGACCAAGCGTTTGACGCCGTTGAACCCGGATACCAGGCGGCCGGCGCGTATCTTGAGGTCCTCGTTGCGCACTTCGCCGATCAGCAACAGAATTCCATCGTAGACGACGATCGATACCCGATTGTGCCGTGCAAGCTGCTCGTCGTGATTGATCGCTTCGTAGGCGGACAGCTGAATGTTCTTGTCGGCGAGGACGGTGCCAATGCCGCGCCGATCGTGCACCGCGTCGGCGCCGATCGCTGCGCCGCCGACGACCGCCGCGACACAACCTGAAAGCAACGGCAGGCCGATGATCGGCAGCAGGGCAAGGAGGCGGACGAATCGGGACATGGCGGATCTCAACCCAAATTGCAAAACCTGACATTGGCTGCGGTTTGCAAACCATCGATCGTGGCGCAGCCGCGCCACGGTTGTCGCAACAGGCGCTTGCGTGCCTGCTGCGGGTACATTCTCGTGCCGGGACGGCTGTTCGAACCGCTCAGTCGGCTTCGAAGGCGTTACGGCACCAGTTCGCATCATCCGCCTCGCCGGTCAGCGCAATCACGTCGAAACGGCATGCGCATCGGGCCAGGCGGGGATTGCGTGCGAGAAAGACGCGTGCGGCACGCACCAGTCTGGCACGTTTGGTCGTGTTGACGGAGGCCAGACCGTCACCGAATTCCGAGCGCTGACGATAGCGCACCTCGATGAAGACGACCGTGTCATCGTCGCGCATCACCAGATCGATCTCTCCATATCGGCATGCAACGTTGCGCGTGATCAGGACCAGCCCGGCGCGCTGCAGATGCGCCAACGCCCGGTCTTCGTAGTGCGCACCGGCTGCGCGGGTATTCATTGTGCCGGACCCGGCATCTGCGGCAATGCGGTCAGCGCGCCCTGTATCGGTGTCGCGACGCCATCCTCGAATCGGGCCCACCCGAGCACGCGGTGGACACGTCCGAAGCTGTCGGAGTAGAGCTCGCCGGTGGCACCGTCAAGGTACGCGTCCGGATGATCAAGCATCCAGTCGAGATAGGGCAACAGCGCGTAGGCATCCATGCCGAACGCGAACAGCCGCGCGCCGGTGCCGTTCGCGCTTTGCAGGTGGCTCGCCATGGACTCGAGTGCGGGACGACCGACCACCGCTCCGATCAGCCATGGCGCGTCGCAAAACTCCACTCCATCCAGATCGCGATCTGCAGCGGCATTCGAGGTACCCGAATAGACGTGCGATGACGCAAATACCGGGGCATCGATGCCGGCCAGTTTCATTTGCGGCAACAACAAACGCGCCTGCTGCGGGAGCATGCTGATGAAGATGCCGGGACTTCCAGTGCCGGTGAGCCCGGCAGCTGCCTGCGTGATTGCTGCACTGTAGTCGACGCTGCCCTCGCGTACGCGCGCCTGTCCGACGATACGGCCGCCATCGGCCTCGAATTGGGCGCGAAATGCCTGCGCCGCGCGGTCGGCCCAGTCCGCATCGGCGGTGATCAATGCGACGTCGGCGATCCCTCGTTCAAAGGCGTATTCGGCTGCCTGGGCGCCTTCGGTGCCTGGCAGAAGTCCGAATTCGGCACTGCCGCGCGGTGGTACCTCGCCGGTGTCGGGATGGTTCAGCGCGAGCAATGGCGTCGTCATCGCGTAATGAAACAATGCACCGACCGTCTCGCGCCGCAGCGGACCGACCACCTGGTCGGCACCTTCAGCGACCGCGCGCTGATACGCGGCAATCGCGGTAGCGGGGGTATCGCCGGAGTCGTATATGCGAACATCGGGGCGATGCTCACCATGGTCGGCAAAGTAGGCAGCAAGGAAACCGTCGCGAATCGACTGTGCGACGGCCGCGAGGCCGCCGCTCAGCGGCAGAATCAATGCAACCTGCCCCAGCGCATGAAAACCCTGCGGACTGGTATCGGCGCCGTGATTCTGCAGCAGCGTTCCAACCGGGCGATCCGGGCGATGGAGAGGGAGCGGCAACGCGCCGCCGCCGCGTACCTTCAAGGCCTGTTCAAGCCATGGCATCAGCGCGTCGTCCGGGCGCAGGGTCAACGCCTTGGCCCGGATCGCAGTCGGATCAAGTCCCGAGAGCGTATCGACAATTTCTTTCTGGTTGGCATTGCGATCGACGCCGCTGAGCAGAGGGTCGAGTCGGGCGCGAGTGCGAGCAGCGGCGAAACGATCGCCGTTGGCCACCTCGCTGCGCGCGCGCAGTTCGAGTGCACGGGTTTCAAGATTCGGTGGCAGATTGCCGATCGGCAGCGTAAGCAGATCGGCAGCGCGTGGAGCGTCGCCGGCGGCCAACGCAATTTCGGCATCGAGCAGGTCGAGCCGGATCGGTTCATCGCCATGCAGGCGGCGCCGCTTGATGCCATCGAGCACGCGTGCCGCGGCGTCGAGTTCGCCCGCGTCACGCAGGGCTTCGCCCGCGCGCAGACGGAAATGCGCCGCCGGCTCGGCCCCGCTTTGGTCCGCCAGCTGCACAAACGCGTGCGCTGCGGCATCAAGGTCCCCCTGGCGATAGAGCTGCTCGGCATGTGCCGCAGCGGCTGCTTCCTCGGGAGAAATCTCGGATACCGTGGCGCACGCCGCCAATGCGGCCAGCGCGAGCGTCAGCACCAGGTGGCGAAGCAGCGGTGACTTTGCGGTCATGCCGTGTTCCGGAAAAATCCGATGTGGCGATGATAACGGATCGATCGCATGGGCGATGTTCGCCGCCGCCGCCCACGTGGATCTTGCGTTATCGTGCCGGTACCCGGTCCTGGCGAAGACAATCGTGTGCGCCGGTTTCCGGGCGGAGTAGACGAATGCGCGGTCGAAGCGGGTGCCTGTGGGTCGTCGCGACACCGATCGGCAATCTGGACGATCTGTCGAAGCGAGCGATCGACGTGCTTGGCAAGGTTGCGATCATTGCCGCCGAAGATACGCGTCGCAGCGCGCCACTGCTTGCACGCGCCGGCAGCCGCGCGCGGGTGGTCGCCGTGCACGAACACAACGAGCGCGAACAGTTCGCGCCATTGCTCGAACGCCTTGCCGCAGGCGAGGATATCGCGCTGATCTCGGATGCCGGCACTCCGTTGATC
>JBAVZT010000171.1:0-2613 GCA_049588955.1 Rhodanobacteraceae bacterium
CTGCATTTCCTGCTCGGTTTCCGCGCGGTACGGCACATCCCCGCGCGCCTGTTTGGCTATGGGCCGCGCCGCGAGAACGTGCACACGCCCTGATTTCCCGAATCCGAGGGCCCGGCGCATCGCGCCGGGCCCGGTCTTGCCGGTCTTGATTTGCTTGTGCGATCAGTGGTGGTGGTGGTGGTGGTGCCTGTCGTCGCGACCGTGATGATGCCAGTGCGGATCGCGGTCCCAATGGGACCGGCGATAAACCCAGTGGTCGCGATCGTGATCCCAGCGCGGTCCGTAATAAACGTAGCCCGGACGCGAGTGCTGCCAGGTACCGCCGACCCAGATGTAGTGACGACCGCCCCAGCGCCAGTAGCCGGGTGCCCACACCCAACCCGCGCGGGGCGGGGGCACCACCTCGTAGCGCGGCGCCGGTGGTGGCACACCCACCACGATGCCGACGTGGACTCTTGCGGAAGCCGGCTGCGGAGCGACTGCCGCCATGCCGCCGGCACAGGCCAATGCGACCAGCAATGCGAGTTTGCGGGATTGCACGGCACACCTCCGTTGCATGCGTGAAGCCGGATCGCTTCGATGGCAGGATAAGTGGAAAAACGAATCGGGGACGCTTTCAGAAGACATTCATTCACACCGCGTGCGGGTTTCCCGGGCCCGCCGTTCAGCAGGGGTTACAATGAGCCAATGAGTTCACCCGCCTCTCGACTGCCGGCCGACGAGCCGCGACTGGACATCACGCCGCTGCGCTTCGTGACCGCGGCCAGCCTGTTCGATGGCCACGACGCGGCGATCAACATCATGCGCCGCATCATCCAGGCGCAGGGCGCCGAAGTGATCCATCTCGGCCACAACCGTTCGGTCGAGGATGTGGTGCGCGCGGCGCTGCAGGAAGACGCGGACGCGATCGCGTTGTCGAGCTATCAGGGCGGCCACGTCGAATATCTCAAGTACATGATCGACATGCTGGCCGAACGCGGCGCCGCGCATATCCGCGTGTTCGCGGGCGGCGGCGGGACGATCACGCCGGAAGAAATCAAGGAACTCCAGGCCTACGGCGTCGAGCGCATCTACCACCCGAACGACGGCATGCACCTGGGTCTCGTCGCGATGATCGAGGATGTCGTGCGCCGCACGCGCGCAGCGGCTGAGGCGCGCGGCGCGCGCGAGGAAAAGACCATCGAGGCCGGCGCGGACGTCGAGGACGAAATCTCGATCGGCCACCTCGTGTCCGCGATCGAGGAAGGCCATTTCAGCGAGGCCGAACTCGGGCGCCGCCGCAAGGAATGGAAACTCGCGGGCCGCGAGACACCCGTGATCGGCCTGACCGGTACGGGCGGAGCGGGCAAGTCGTCCGTCGTCGACGAATTGATGCTGCGCTTCCTGCACGCATTCCCGGACATGCGCATCGCGGTGCTCGCGGTCGATCCGACGCGGCGACGTTCGGGCGGCGCGCTGCTCGGTGATCGCATCCGCATGAATTCGCTGCGCTCGCATCGCGTGTTCATGCGCTCGATGGCCACGCGCCGGCAGCACGCGGCGGTCAACGAGGTGTTGCAGGATTGCATCGCGTTCCTCAAGAGCCAGCCCTACGACCTCGTCATCGTCGAAACCGCCGGCATCGGCCAGTCCGATTCGTCGATCGTGGATCTGGTGGATTTCCCGATCTACGTGATGACCAGCGACTACGGTGCGGCGAGCCAACTCGAGAAGATCGACATGGTCGATTTCGCCGATCTCGTCGTCCTCAACAAGTACGATCGGCGCGGCGCCGAAGACGCGCTGCGCGACGTGCGCAAGCAGTGGAAGCGCAACCGCACCGCGTTCAAGATGACCGACGACGAAGTGCCGGTCTATCCGACCATCGCGAGCCAGTTCAACGACCCGGGCATCACCTGGATGTTCGTGAACCTGTGCCGCCTGCTGCGCGAGAAGAAAGGGGGTCAGGGTCACTTTTCCGATCGATCCGGTTCTTCCGCGGCCGCAACGAAAAGTGACCCTGCCCCCCTTTCTTCCCCCCGCTGCGACTTCCGTCCACAACTCGACACGACACTCAAGGAGCCGCGCGCGACCGTGCTGATTCCGGGCAAGCGCGTGCGCTACCTCGCCGAAATCGCCGAGCAGGGCCGCGGCATCAACGCCGACATCGCGCGCATGGCCGAAGCCGCGAGCAAGGCCCAGCACTGTTACGAATCACTCAAGGAACTCGGCGATTCCGAATTGCCGAGCGCCTTCGATCTCTACGACTCGAATTTACTGTCCCTTCCCCCGCAGGCGGGGGAAGGGGCCGAAGGCGGAAGGGGGAGCGCCGCAGGCGCTGGCGGAAGGCGGCAGGCGCCGCAGGCGCCCACTTCCCAATCCAAACCCGACCCCACCCTCGTCCTCCTGCGCCAACGCTACAACGAAGCGCTCAAGTCCCTCTCGCCCGAAGCGATCGAACTGCTGCGCGCGTGGCCCGCGCGCCGCAAGTCGGTCACCGACGAAGTCACCGAATACAAGGTGCGCGGCAAGGCCATCCGCGTCGACAACTACCGCGAATCGCTGAGCCATCAGAAGGTTCCGAAAGTCGCGCCGCCGACCACGCGCGACTGGGGCGATCTCGTCTCGTTCCTG
>JBAVZT010000172.1:0-2045 GCA_049588955.1 Rhodanobacteraceae bacterium
CGCGCCGAGCGTAAAAGCGGCGCGCCGACCCAGTTCCGCATTCATCGCCGGGCGCCCCGCAGCTTGGATCGCTTGATCAAGCCCTCGTATTGATGCGCCAGCAGATAGCCCTGGACCTGCGCCACCGTGTCCATGGTCACGCTGACCACGATCAGCAGCGAGGTGCCGCCGAAATAGAACGGCACCGCGGCGTAGGAGATGAGGATTTCCAGGATCAGGCAAACGATGGAGAGATAGAGCGCGCCGATCACGGTGATGCGCGAGAGCACGTAGTCGATATATTCGGCGGTGCGCTCGCCCGGCCTGATGCCGGGAATGAAGCCGCCGTGCTTCTTCAGGTTATCCGCGGTCTCGGTCGGGTTGAACACGATCGCGGTGTAGAAGAAGGCGAAGAACACGATCAGCGCGATATAGAGGATCAAGAACAGCGGCCGGCCGTGCCCGAGCAGCGTCGTCACGGTGGTGAGCCAACCGGGTCCGCTGCCGGCGTTGAAATTGGCGACCGTGGTCGGCAGCAGCAGCAAGGACGACGCGAATATCGGCGGGATCACGCCCGAGGTATTGAGCTTAAGCGGCAGATGCGAGGACTGGCCCTCGAACATTCGGTTGCCCACCTGGCGTTTTGGATACTGGATCAGCAGCCGGCGCTGCGCGCGTTCCATGAACACGATGAAGGCGATCACCGCCACCGCCATCAGCAGCACGGCGAGGATCAGGCCGGTCGACAGCACGCCCTGGCGGCCGAGTTCGAAGGTGCCGGCCAGCGCCGAGGGCAATTGCGCCACGATGCCCGACATGATGATGAGTGAGATGCCGTTGCCGATGCCGCGCGCGGTGATCTGCTCGCCGAGCCACATCAGGAACATGGTGCCGCCGGTCAGCGTGATGGTGGTCGAGATACGGAAGAACCAGCCGGGGTCGGCAACCACACTGCCGGTACCTTCCAGCCCGATGGCGATGCCGTAGGCCTGGAACGCCGCCAGCACCACGGTGAGATAGCGCGTGTACTGGTTCATGATCTTGCGGCCGGACTCGCCTTCCTTCTTCAAGGCTTCGAGCGTCGGCGAAACCGTCGTCATCAGCTGAATGATGATCGAGGCCGAGATGTAGGGCATGATGTTGAGCGCGAAGATCGCCATCCGGTGGATGCCGCCGCCGGAGAACATGTTGAACATGCCCAAGATGCCGCCGGACTGGGTATTGAAGATCTTTTCCCAGCCGGCCGGGTCGATGCCGGGCAGCGGAATGTAGGTGCCGAGCCGGTAGACCAGCAGGGCGCCAAGCGTGAACCAGATGCGTTTCTTGAGTTCGTCGGCCTTGGCGAGGGCGCCGAAATTGAGATTGGCCGCAAGTTGTTCAGCTGCCGAGACCATCAGTCGCTCCTTGCGCCCCGCCTTATTTCACCCGCCGCACACCCCGGAAACCGGGCATCTCGCCGGCGCCAAGTTTCTAGATAGGCCCTCGCGCGCGAGTCCGAAAGTCACAAGGCCGGTAAGGGACGTCACAGGTCGTTGACTGAAAGCTATTCGGCTTCAGGGCTCTCGCCTGCGTCCGCCTTCGGCTTGCTGCCTTTCGCCTTACCCCCGCCCTTTTCGCCGCCGCCCTTGGCCCCGCCCTTGGCCCCGCCTTTGGCCGCTTCCAGCGCCATGCGCTTGTTCTTGCCTTTCGGCTCGGCGTCGATTTCCTTCGGGGTAGCCAGGATTTTCACGCTGCCGCCCGCCTTCTCGACCGCCGCGATAGCGGATTTCGAGGCGCGGTAGACCGAAAACGCCGCCTTGCTCTTGAAATCGCCGCCGCCCAGCAGCTTCACGCCGCCTTTGGCGCGCCGCATCAGCCCGGCCTTGACCATGGCCGCGACGTCGATTGCGGCATCGGACGCGATCAGCCCGGCGTCGATCGCCGCCTGCACCTTGCCGAGATTGATCTCGTTGAGCTTGAGCGCGAATGAAGTGTTGCGGAAGCCGCGTTTGGCCAAGCGCCGGTGCAGCGGCATCTGGCCGCCTTCGAAACCCTTGATGCGCACGCCGGAGCGCGCGGTCTGGCCC
>JBAVZT010000173.1:0-12577 GCA_049588955.1 Rhodanobacteraceae bacterium
CAGCAACTCCATCCCAGCGGAGGCTTGCAGATCATCTTGATCCCGTCCACGGATCGCCGGCGAACCGGCACCGGAAATGACTTTCGGCGTTCGCGGCGGCAATGCGGTATTGGCGATCACACCGGCCTGCAACGCGGCGTTCCATGCCGCATCGTCGGGCAGTTGCGTGCGCCATTGCCGGCGAACCAGTGCATGCGCTTCTCGAAGATCATCGCCGAGCAGCATCGCGAGCACTTCGTGCGGCGTGCGGCCGTGGTACAGCGGCGCGATCAGCGGCTGCATCAGGCTCGCCGTGCCATCGAATGCGCGCGCGTCCGACCATGATTCGAGTTCATGCGCGCGCGGCAGATGCCATTCGGCCAACGCGCCGGTCTCGTCGCGGTACAGGCCGAGATGCACGAGGTGCGGTACTGTTCTCAACGCATCGGCGAATTGCAAATCGACCGGCGCGTCGTACACCGGATTGCGGTCCAGCACCAGCAGGGTGTCGACGCGGCCCGCGCGCATCGCCGTGACCAGGTCGGTCAGGCTGCCACCGTTGCCCGGCAGTTTCTGCACCGGCTCGCTGTATTCGATCGTCTTGCCGACCGCGCCGAGCGCCGAGTTCATGGCATGACCGAGGGCGTGCAATTCGGCCGGTTGGCCGGACCCGACGACGACGAGCGCGGAGCCGCCATGCGCTTGCAGATCCGCGGCCACCGCATCGAGCCAACGCGTTTGCTGCGCATCCATATGCGATTGCGTCCCGGCGTCCCGTGCTACGCCCAGCCTTTGCGCGAGCCGACGCGCAAACGCTTCGATGCGCGAGGATGCGAGCGGCAGACGATGATCAGCCATGGCACCGGTCAGCGACGGCGTCGGTTCGACCGCGTACAGCCGCGACATGGTGCGATGCGCGCCGTCGGGCGAACGTGTCGACGCGAAATCGCGCGCGTAGCGCACGCCACCGGCGGGGTCGGTCAGAAAATCCGCGTCCAGCGCGAGAATCACCTGCGCGCGATCCAGGCGCAGCCGCATCGACAACGGCGTAGCGAATGCCATTTCGGCGCCGGCGATCGTCCCGTCGTTGCCGGCCGGCTCATGCACATGCCAGTGCGCGTTCGGATATTTCTTCAGCAACGCATCGATTTGTGCGGACAGGGTCGGCGAGGTGATCGCACCGGTCAATACACCCAGCCCGGTGCCGTCGTTCCGATCGAAGCGCGCACGGGCTTGCAGCAGCGCGGCGCCGAAATCGTCCCAGGTCGCCGTGGTCCCGTCGTGCATCAAGGTTTGCGAACGATCCGGATCCCACAACTGCAGTACGGCAGCCTGCGCAAAGATATCGGTTGCGCCGAGACTGGCCGGATGCCCGGGGTTGCCCTCGACTTTGGTCGGGCGGCCCTGATTGTTTTCGATCAGCACGCCGCGCGCGTAGCCGTTGCGCGTGAGCGCGGTCGCGAAAAAGCGCGGCAGGCCGTCGACCTGACCGGGCGGTGCGCTCGCGTAGGGCACCAGTTCGGTCTGCGGCGGATGGCTGCACGCCGAAAGACCCGCCAGCGCGAGCGAGGCGCCAAGAAGTTTGAGGAACCCGCGTCGATCGAGCATCACGGTCTCGGCCAGATGCGGGTGCTGCTCGCGCAGCCAGGCCCGAAAACCCTCGCTGTCGGCGAGTTCTTCGAGGCTGCGCCAGAACACCGTGCCACGCGCGTTTTCGAGGCGCGCGCGCGCGGCCGACGGATCGAATGACGACTGATCCGCTCGCGTCGTCATCCTCGACCGCGCCGCTGACGAGCCGACATCATTCGCCGGTGGTCTTACCGATGACATAGCGAACAATCCGTCAGTCGACGCTTGTCGATGTGATAGGCACGTACCAGTTGCCGCCCGAGCGCGAGCTGGTTGTCCGGGTGCCAGTGAAGATTGAACACCTCCTCGCGTGGACGCAGGTGCGGCTCGGGATTGCGGTGGCAATCCAGACACCACTGCATCGTCAACGAGGTCACGCGCGTGGTCAACGGCATCGTATCGATCTGCCCATGGCAGCCTTCGCAGCCGACACCTTTGGCGATATGAATGCTGTGATTGAAGTAAACGAAGTCCGGCAGCTTGTACAGGCGCTTCCAGTGAAACGGTACCCCGCTGCGAAACGCGGCAACCAGCGGCGCCAACACCGGTTGATCCGTGTACAGCTGCGAATGACACGTCATGCAGGTTGCAAGCGGCGGGATGCCGGCGAACTTCGACTGCTCGACCGACGTATGGCAATAACGGCAATCGATGCCGTCGTCGCCTACATGGTGCTTGTGGCTGAAGGGAACCGGCTGTTCCAACGCCTCGCCGACGTTGGCGGGATAGGACATCACCGCACGCCACATGAAAATCAGGGTAACGACAGCCGCTACCACGACCACCATGCCGATCCGGAACAAGAACCCAAAGCGTCGATGGAAAAGTTGAGTCACCCGTCCCTCCAGGGTCCTGTCACGCACCGCACACGACAAGATTCGCGCGAGACCTTCCGGCGCGGCTCATCTCCCTGGGTCCAACGGATCCATGTGGCCTTCTTGCATCAGCGCGGCGCGCAAACGATGGAAAGCGCGGCTCACCCATGAGTCACACTCCCGGCACGGACCAACCACGCTTCGGAATCGCGCGCTCATCACTTTGCATGACGCTCTCCGCAGCGTCGGCGCGATTCAATATGCGCGTGCGCGGGAACCCGGGTTCCCCCAGAAACAACGGCGCCCTCGTCATCGCGCGGGAACGGAGTTTTCGTCCGCCGTGTGGCCATCCGTGCGGGTCGCAGATTTTCGGCGTGGATTCAATCATCCGCGAATGCCAGCGTCGTCATCAACGACAGCGCCTCCTGCCGCGAATCCAGCCGCGTGTGCTGCACGACGATCGGCACCGAGGACCGGACCACGCTGGCGTAATCGGTCTCGCGCGGGACAGGCTCGGGGTCGTCGAGGTCATTGAAGCGCAGGTGCAGCGTGCGCCGCGGCGGCACATCGATGCGATACGGACCGACCGGATCGCGATCGGCGAAATACAGCATGATCGTCACGTGCGCAATCTCGTTGCCGGCATTGAGCATGCAGGCGGCTTCGTGGCTCAGGAACCGGCGATCTTCCGAGTTCACGCCGCCTTTGGGGATGTAGCCTTCCGCGATCACCCAGGTGCGGCGACCGATGGGCCCGGGAGTAGTCATGCCCTCGCGCCCCGCGCTGTCACATGCGGACGAATCAACGCCAATCCACTTTCATCGTCGTGCACGCGCTGCAGGTGCGCCGGCGTTTCGGTGATCGTGACTTCAAGCGTTGGACGCACCTGGCCTTCGAGCAGATGCCCACCGAGCGCATTGCCGTCGGCTTCGCCGAGTACCGCGTGCATGTGCAGCTTCGGCTCGCCGCCCTTGAGCGCCACGTCGCCGATCAGCGAGACCACCTCGACCTGACGATCGACCCTCTTGCGCCGGTAGTCCTTGTTCTGCCAGTCGAAGTAGCCCAGCACTGCGCGCTCGAATGCGCCGATGGCGGTCAGGTGCGCAGCGCCGAGTTTGTGCGCCCTCGCGAACGCAAGCAGGCAGGCGGCCGTTTCGTCGCCGGTATCGAGGACGACCACCCAAGTCTTCGTGCGGTCGTCGTGCAGCAGTCGATGTTGCATGGTTTCACTCTCCAGGTCGTTGGATCGCGCTGCCTGCGCCGCTCCTCCTCGTCATGGGCATACCCGGTATGGTTCGATGTCGGCTGCGCGCAGTGCGTAGCCGTGGCCGGGCGCGGACCGATCGGGTCGCAGCGCGCCGCCGACCGTGTCGGGTACGCCGTCGAAAGCGATGCGCTCGATGCGCACGTGGTCGTGGAAATATTCCTGGTGCACCAGGGTCCGCGCCGCGCAGCACGCCGGCAGGTGCAGTGCCGGCGCGCAGTGTGCCGACAGCGGGATGCCGAAACCCCGGCAGAGCGCATCGACCTGCTGGAAACCGGTATACCCGCCGCAGCGGGTAGCGTCGGCTTGCAGAATGTCGACCGCGCCGGCCTGCAGCATGTCGCGAAAATAACCCGCATCCCAGCCGTATTCTCCGGCGGCGATCGCCATGCCGTCCGGCGCGCGGTCGCGCATCAGGCGCAAACCGTCGAGGTCGGCCGAGGGCAGCGGTTCCTCGAACCAGACGACATCCTGCCCGGCGAATTCCTGTGCAAGTGCAAGCGCCTGCTTGCGCCCGTACGCGCCGTTTGCGTCGACCATCAATTCGACGTCGTCGCCGATCGCCTTGCGTGCCGCGCGCACGCGCGCCGGATCTTCGTCCGGATGCGTGCCGACCTTCATCTTGACGCGAGGTATACCCTGCGCGACCCAGCCCGACAGCTGTGCCGTCAACTCGTCGAGGCTGTAGGAGGTAAAGCCGCCGCTGCCGTACAGCGGCACCGCCTCGCGCGCGCAGCCGAGCAGGTCGAACAGCGAGGCATCAAGCAGGCGCGCCTTCAAGTCCCACAGCGCGACATCCACCGCGGAGATCGCCATCATCCCCAGACCCGGACGGCCGAGGTTGCGGATCTGCCGGTTCATTCGCGTCCACGACTTCGGCACGTCGAATGCATCACCACCGCAGACAACGTCGGTCAGCGTATCGGCAATCAGCAGCGCGGCAGCTCTGTGCGTGTAGGTCCAGCCGAGGCCCGAACGACCACCCGCGTGCGCGTGCGCGGTCACCAACGTGGTCGAATCCCACGCCAGCGTGCCGTCGGCCTCCGGTCGATCGGTCGGGATGGTATAAGTCGCGACCTCGATGCGGTCGACGCCGACACGCTCCGTACTCATGGTCGCAGCCCCGGCGTTCGTCGTTCTCGATGTGGGCCGGGATGACGTCGCGTGACGATGTGCCTGCGGGTTTCGTCGGCCTTGCGCAGGTCTACTGGTTGGTGCCGGCCTTGTCCTGCGTGTCCTTGACCAGCGTGGGCGTGTGGCAATCGCCGACAAGCCGCGGCGGCAGATATTTCCTTATACTTATATCCGTTTTCGTGAAATCGAATGGCCATCTGCGCAGCATGCACCGCCGCGGCTGACTATCGACGTAACACGAGACTTTGCTCCCGCTGACTACTTCACACCGGCAGTGTGCGCATCGCCAATGTGCAGTTCCATCGTGAGCCGCGCACCTACGGCTTCTTGAACTCCGGTTCCACGTGAACGCCGGCGTTCGAACGTCGCGTTTCGGACCCGCCCTCGCGGGACGCATCGACGTACTCGCGCGAGAATTCCTGACTCGCTCCGCAGGACGGACATCGCACCTCGTCGCCCGGCTCCAGGCTGCGGCGGCTGTCGACGAACTCGGCTCCACAGCGCGGACAATGGACCGTCAGAACCGGCATATGCCACGTTCGGCCGCGGACGCCGGATCCATTCCGGCATAGGGGCGAGATCGCATCACGATACCGGCAACGTCACCTTTCTGCGCTCGATATTGTCGGCACTCGCGGCGGTCCATGTGCGCTACTCCCGCCCGTCGCAATCCGGATGTTCGCACTCACATGACGTTTCCCTGCGCGGCGGACCACTCGTCGCATTCTTCCGACATACACTGCTGCAATACGCCTGCCCACGCGGAACCGGGCAAGTGCACGGAGCATGCGCACAGGTTTGGGGGGCTGATTCGGAAGCCATCTGGGTGTCCCTCGACTCGGAAAAGGGTTGTGCCACAGCGCGGCTGAACTCGCGCCAACCCATGGTAGCGGGCGGAAGGCGTGGCTGCGGAACGTCCAGGCGGCATGTCGCCGGACAAACGGAGCTGCAGGGTGCCTCCTCGCCTATTCTCTTGCCGGCCGTGACATGCGATCGCCGGCAATATAGATTGCGATTTTTACTGGTCGCACCGGAGCATTTCCATGAGGATCCGTCTCTTGATGTCCTTGCTGCCGGTTGCGGGATTCCTGCTGTCCGGTACCCTGCCGGCCGCCACGCTGCAGCCGCTCATTCATCAGCCTCCGGTATTCGTCGATGCCGGGCCGCCGTTTCTGCTGACCGACGGCACGGTGATGTTCCAGGGCGACTCGTACACCGATTGGTGGAAGCTTACGCCCGACGCATCCGGCAATTATCTAAACGGCACCTGGACCGAGCTGGCGAGCCTTCCGGCGGCATGGAACTATGGTCCCTATGCGTGCGCGTCGGCGGTACTCGCGGACGGCCGGGTCCTGATCGAAGGCGGCGAATACAACCTCGGCGGCCCGTTTTCGCTGACGAACAAGGGCGCCATCTACGATCCGGTCGCCGACAGCTGGACACAGGTGGATCCGCCGCCGGGCTGGGATTACATCGGCGACTCGGCGTCGATCGTGATGCCGAACGGAAAGTTCCTGCTCGGCGACAAGCTGACCATGCGCATCGCCGAGCTCGATCCGGCAACGCTGAGCTGGACCGAACTCGGCTCCGACGGCAAGGCGGACTTCAACGCCGAGGAAGGCTGGACGCTGCTGCCGGACGGGTCGTTCATCACGGTCGACGTGCTCGATATGCCGAATACCGAGCGCTATGTCTATACCGACGCACCCGACGCCGGGGTATGGACGAGCCTGGGTTCCACGCCCGAATCGCTCGCATGGAATTACCACCTCCCGCCGATCAGTTTCGGCGGCGGCACCTATACGCCGCCGGGTGAAACCGGGCAGTGCATCCTGCGGCCGGATGCCACCGTATTCTGCACCGGCGCGTCGGACGATCAGCCCGCCGACCTTGCCCATACGGCAATCTACGACTCAGTCAGCATGACCTGGGCTTCCGGTCCGGATTTTCCGGCCGGTGACGATGCCGGCGATACCAGCGCGGTGCTGCTGCCCAGCGGAAACGTGCTGGTTTCGAGCGCGTCCGGACGGCTGTACGAGTTCGACGGCTCGTCGCTGACACCCGGCCCGAGCGGTGGCGGTCTTCTCGTTACACTGCCGAGCGGACAAGCCATCGTGAACGGCAGCGAGGTCCGCATCTACACGCCCGACGCGACGCCGGTACCTGATCCGTCGTGGGCGCCGACGATCACGGATTGGCCGACGACACTGGCGCCGGGCGCGACCTATGTGATCTCCGGTACGCAGTTCAACGGCCTGTCGCAGGCGCAGGCATTCGGCGACGAGCTGCAGGCGCCGACCAACTATCCACTGGTGCAGATCACGAACAACGCGACCGGCGATGTCACCTATGCACGCACACACGATCACAGCAGCATGGGGGTGGCCACCGGCGATCTGCCTGTCTCGACGAGCTTCGACGTGCCGGCAACCATCGAGCCGGGCACGAGCAGTCTCGTCGTCGTCGCCAACGGCATCGCCTCGCCGAGCGTGTGCGTTTCCGTGCTGCGTGCAGCCGACGAGGTCTTTACCGACGGCTTCGACGGGGGCGTCGGCTGCACGCGGTGATCGTCTTGAACGCAAGCGGGCGAGTGCGGGCGCAACTGGCTCGCGAGACGGTCATCAGTCTGCGAACGTTCAACTGCATTCGAATCGTGCTTACGCGCCTGCCGACGGTGACAATGCGCCGGCAAGCATCGAACCGGCACGAACGGTCGCCCTGCGGGCACGAGCGGTGGACCAGCCAACGAGTACCCACGCGGTAACCGCAACGAGCACACCGCGGCACGGACGTGCGCCTAGGGAGGACCCTAGTCCTCCTCGTCCGGATCGCGATATTCCTTCGGCAGGTGATGCGCGATGCCCTTGTGGCAGTCGATGCAGGTCTGGCCTGCCTTCTCGGCCGCCATGTGCTTCTTGTAGATCGACTGCTTCTGGATATCCCCGCTCATCGCATCGAAGCTGTGGCAGTTGCGGCATTCACGCGAACCGGATGCCTTCATGCGCGCCCATTCCTCCGTCGCGAGCTCCATGCGATGCGACTCGAATTTTTCCTTCGTGTCGATAAAGCCGGTGAGCTTGCCCCAGATCTCCTGGCTCGCCTGGATCTTGCGGATCAGCTTGTGCGTCCAGTCCCTGGGCACGTGGCAGTCCGAACATATTGCACGAACGCCGGTCCGGTTCTTGTAATGGATCGTCTGCTTGTATTCCTGGTAGACGTTGTCGCGCATTTCGTGACAGCTGATGCAGAAGCCGAGCTTGTTGGTCGCCTCCATGCCGGTGTTGAATGCGCCCCACCAGAGGACACCGGCGACAAATCCGACCACCAGCAGGGCCAGCACCGAAAACCGCCTGCTCGGTGTACGCAGGAACGCCCAAAACCGCCGCAACGCTCCGGGATTCTCTTTGCTCATTGGTTCGCTCCGGTCGAAGGCCGACGATGGCGCCGACGACCGCGCCGGAGCGTGCTCGTGGCAACCGGGATTTCAACTGCAGTATCGGCTCGCACGGATCGGCTCAGCACATCGTCTTACTGGAACGTGTAACGATATGCCGCGAAGACGGCGTTCTCCGAATAGTTCGGTGCCTGCTGGCCGGTAGGTAGCAGGCTCGTTGGCGTATATCCGAACTGATAGGCGTTGTAGTAGTAATCGTTCGATTTCAGCCGCTGATACAGATAACCGACCAGCACGCCCGAAGCTTTGTTGATCAGGTAGGTGCCGGTCAGCTTCAGCTGCGTCAATTCGCTGTAGATGTTCGGCGAATCGCCCTGGTTTCCGACCGCTGGATTGATGTTCGGCCCCAGCGTGGTGTAGTACTTCGACTTGCTCAGCGAGTAGCTTAAATCCTCCATCAATTCCAGCTTGCCGCCCATCAGGCCCTTCTGTCTGCCGCTGACGCCGATGGCGTTGTCGCGGTCGACAAGATCGTTGCTCCAGAGCGTCGTGCGCAACGTGACTGCATCGCGGCCACTCGCGGTCAGCAGCGTGCGCGATCTGCGCTGCCAGCTGGTATAGGCGGATATGGAACCGCGATCCGAATAGCTGTAGGTGGCGTCCAGGTTGGCACTCGAAGACTCGCCGTTCTGCACACCCAGCGTCGAGCCATAGTCGTCCTTGGTGCGTCGGCCGTTGAGCCCGAGCGTGATCTTGCTCGTCACTTGCCAGTTGATGCCACCCTTGAACAGGTTCTCGTTCCGCGAGGCATCGAAGTAGGCGAGGAACCCGAAATTTTCGAACCCCTCGCTATTGGCCTGCATCGGATTGTAGAAGGAGTTGTTGACCGTCGCCCGCCGGCGGCCATACGTGTACGCCGCATAGAGATTGACCGTGTCGCTGGCCCTCAACGTGTATTTCGCTCCGATCCGGTTCTCCTTGTCCTTCGGGACCTGCACGCAGGACGCGTCGGTGTAGTAGCCCGCATTCGTGTCCGAAAGGAC
This sequence comes from Rhodanobacteraceae bacterium, assembly GCA_049588955.1. Taxonomy (GTDB): domain Bacteria; phylum Pseudomonadota; class Gammaproteobacteria; order Xanthomonadales; family Rhodanobacteraceae; genus Dokdonella_A. The sequence goes on from JBAVZT010000173.1 coordinate 9,259, forward strand.
ACCTTGCGCGTTGTTGGCGAGCGCATTGTCGCAGCGGCGATCCATTCCTTCGTACTCGTAACCGACATGCAGACGCTGCCGCGAGTCGAACCGATAGTCGCCGCTCAGTTCCGCCTGGTAGCGTTTGTAGCTCATCGGGATGTTGACGACGGTTTGCTCGTCGCCGCCCAGGTTGAGGAACGTGTACGTGTTCGACGCTGTCTGGTTGTCGCGCTCGTTGTACTTGAACCCGGCCGTGAAATGGAGTGCCTGCGTCGCTTGATTGGTGAGCTTGAGGTCGGCGTGCTTCATCACCACGACGCCATCCAGTGAATTCACGGGCAGCACCGGAACCGTATCCGGCGTGGTCGTGTAGGTTCCCGCGTAACTGTCGTTTTGCGTATTGCGCCCATACGAGAGGCCGCCGACCAGCTTCGTCGCCGGACTGAAGATGTACCCTCCGGTGAAGTTGAGCTGGTGGAAATCGTTGCTTGGCGGCGTGCTCATCGTGCTGATCGGGAACGCCGCGCCCGGCGAAGTTCCCGTCGGCGGGTCCGGCGCATCGCCGGTGCCGCCCGAAACGAACGGATTCGACCAGGAAATACCCGAATTGTTGTCGTGAAACAGCGAGCCGTAGTAGGCAGCCGTGGCGTACGCGTGTGTGCCGACCCAGTTCAGCGCGAGATTGAACGTATCGTTCTTGTAGTCGGTCGGATTCAACAGGATCGCGACGCGCTCGCCGCCGTACCTGAATCCGCCCATGTCCCGCAGATCGTACGCATCGGTACCCGAACCGATGAGTTTGGCGCCGGACTGATCGAGTCGCTTGTAGTCGAACCTGACGCTCCACTGCGGGCTGAACGCGTAGCCGAAGCCGAAGCTCGTGTTCTCGCGCTCGGTGTACACGTTCTCCTTGTGGAACGATGCGAGCTGATTTGCCGTGAGTGTCTGCGTACCGCGGCTCGCGCTCGTGATGACGCCATTCGAGGACGACGTCGTCGTGTTGATCACGCCGAAGTCGGGCGGCAGCGTGAATACGTTGTCGCCCATCTTCCCCTGGAATGGCGTCTGATAGGAGCCGTCGGTCGTGTAATGGCGCAATTGGTCGTAATCGACGTCGAAGCTCCAGTGACCCTGCTCGGTGACTCCCGCACCGACGTTGCGCGAAGTCGTGCCGAGATTCGTTCCGCTCGCCTCCCAGCGCGTCGTGCCGGAGCCCTGCGCGTAGCTGTCGCCGCCGCGTATATCGAATTCACCGAGGAAATAGGCACCCGACCTGTCCATTCCGTTGTATTCGCCGAACTTCGGCGATCCTGTCGAAATGCCGATCAATCCGACATCCACATAATTGGTCGGACACATCAACGCTTTCACATCGTCATCGTTCTCTGCATCCTGCGCGTGCACTGCGAGCGGCAGCACACACGCAAGGGCCAACGCGCTCCGCACGGCCATCGCGATGGCGCTCGCGGAGAGAGATGTTTCAGCCGTTTTCATGGCAACCCCCAAATGACCCGTTAGCGATGCAGGAACGCACCGGCCGGCGAATTCGAACCGTGAATCATCACGTGACAGTTCATGCACGAGCGCCCGACCGCGTTCGAGTTCGGACTTCCGCCTGCCAGCGCACCACCGGCCTGGAGTCCGCCCACCGCCGTGCCATACGGCGCCTGACTGTTGTGCGGGCCGTCGTGGCATTCATCACACAGGAACGGGGGACGCGACTTGAGCAGCGGCGTGATGTTCGAGCCGTGCGGGGTATGACAATTGGTGCAATCCTCGTTGACGGGCTGGTGCTCCCAGAGGAAGGGCCCGCGCTTTTCCGCGTGGCACATGGTGCAGGTTTCGGTGACCGTGTTTTTCACCAGCAGGTGGGGGCCCGCCGAACCGTGCGGATTGTGACAATCCGAACAGGCCATCTTGCCAACGTCGATCGGGTGGGTTGATATCTGCTTGGTCTGCGCGCGCTGCTCCTGGTGGCATTTGAAGCACACCGATGGCTGCAGGACCTTGACCAGCATCGGATCGGTCGCGTTGTGAACGGTGTGGCAGTTGGCGCAAACGACGTCGTTGGCCTGATGCTGGCTGCCCGGCCAGTGCATGCGCAGGCTGGCCTTGTGACACGTGAGGCACACCTCGGTCTGCGACTGCGCGTCGGTGGGCGAATACCCGGCCGGCGACTGCGCGGAACCGAATATCACATCCGGTGGCGGCCGCAGGCCCTTTCCCGCGACGTCTCCGGCCAGATGGGCCGCGCTCTGGCCGTGACAGGATTGACAGCTGGGTGTGCGCTCGTCGGAGATGACGCCGTGCGGGGTCTGATAGATCGCAAGAATCGGCTTGGTTTCCGACTCGTCATGGCACCTCGTGCAGACGCCGTCTTGCTTGAGACGCTGCTCTCCCACCGCGTTCGTTTCCGCCGCCACCGCTGTCGAGGCAGGCAGGCCCAGGAACGCTAACAGCAATCCCGCTAACACCAGGCGTTTCATATTTTTTCCCCAACTGCCGAAGCCGGCAAGATGCAGCCTTGGTTCGTATTCCCCCTGACCCGCGTCCGTGCGTGTCTCGTCAGAGCGACAAGATCCAGTCCACCAGATTCTTGATTTGTGCCATGTCGTGCGGCGGGTCGGTCTTCACGATCTTGTGCGCTTCCTCATGGCCGTCCGGGAACTTGGCCTTTTCACCAGAGGTGATGTGCTCGATCAGGCGAGCCTCGGCTCCGTCCTTGCCCCTGAACTCCTCGGCCACCTTCTTGTAGGCCGGGCCGTCCTTGTCCTTGCTTACCGAATGACACTTGAAACAATTGTTCTGGCGCGCCAGTTCCTTGGCGGCTTCGACATCGACCGCGCTGGCCGTGAGCGAAAACGCGAGCCCGATGGTCAACGCGAGCAGGCGATCGCAGGGTGTGAATGGACGCATTTCCGACCTCCTCAGGTACCTGGATTCGTAGTCCGAGCAAGGCCGTCCCCTGCCTGGATCGGCGCGAAAAACCATACTCTGCCCGATAGCGTACATAACGCCGCGGAAGCGCGATTGATCCAGATCAAATTGCGGTGGTCACCATAAGGCGAGCCTTTGGCGCGCACATGGGCGGCGGGCGGCCGCCGGGAAGGCCTCGCGCAAGGCCCCTCGTCTGCTCCTCGGGCTCCGCAAGTCGTCTGCATGCGGCGCCGGTTGCGCATCCGGACCCGCTTCTCCTTGCCCGCGTAGCGACCACCTGGCGCCCGTCAGGGCGTGGATGCTGAGCCGGAAACACTCGAATGGCACAGGAAGGATACGCCATGTGTAGGAGAAACAAGCGGCTCACGCGAACCGACAGTAGTTCTTGTCCCCTGGTCTT
>JBAVZT010000174.1:0-6715 GCA_049588955.1 Rhodanobacteraceae bacterium
GGCAATGGCGAGCCGCTGACCGGTCGCTTCTCGCTCGCACCCACTGTGCGCGTCGATGCGATGACGATCGGTGACCCTGACGATCGCCTGGTACTCGCGACCGATCGCGGCTTCGGGTTCGTTACCCGCTTCGAAACGCTGCTGGGCAACAAGAAGGCCGGCAAGCAGGTCATCACGACGGCAGCCGGTTCCCGTGTGCTGCGCCCGGCTGCGATCGCCGACAGCGCCCGCGATCGCATCGTCGTGGTCACCAACGCCGGGCATCTGCTGATGTTCTCGGTTGCGGAACTGCCCGAACTCGACCGCGGCGGCAAGGGCAACAAGCTCATCGAGATTCCGAAAGCAAGGCTCGCCCAAGGTGAGCGGGTTGCCGGCATCGCCGTGGTCGCGGAGAACAGCGGGGCGGTTACCGTGTTCGCGGGTCAACGCAAGTTGGCTCTCAAATGGAACGACCTGGTCGAATATGGCGGCAATCGCGCCACCCGCGGCTCGCTTTTGCCGCGCGGACTGCGGCGCGTCGACCGCATCGAGACGGGAACCTGATCGGCGCAAGGAATCAGCCGCAGTATTCTTAGCCGCGGCACGTCAGCGATCCGGCACTCACGGCGGCGCTGTGCGATGATGTTGCGACTTGCCGGTGTGGTTCATGGCCGCTACGCTCCGGGGCCGCACGATCAGCCCTGCCATGCCTGTCGATTTCGTCCATCTGCACGTCCACAGCGAGTATTCGCTGGTCGACTCGACCATCCGCGTGCCGGAGAAACCCGAGTACGGCAATCCTGCGAACGCGCGACGCCCCAACCTGATCAGTCGTGCAGTCGAACTCGGCCTGCCGGCGCTGGCGCTGACCGATCAATCCAACCTGTTCGCACTGGTCAAGTTCTACAAGGCCGCCGAGGCGGCTGGAATCAAGCCGATCGGCGGTTGCGATCTGTGGATTTCCGATCCGATCGCGTGCCAGCGCGCGCAACGGATTACCGTACTGTGCCAGAACGCGGCCGGCTATCTCACACTTTCACGCCTGCTCTCGCGCTCCTATCTTGCAAGTCGCGGCGGCGAACCGGCGTCGATCGAGGCGCAATGGCTGGATTCGGCCAACGACGGGCTGATCGTACTGGCCGGACATCAAAGCGACGTCGGCAATCTTCTGGTCGCCGGGCGCGAAGAGCAGGGGCTGCAACGCGCCCGCTGGTGGCAGCAGCGTTTTCCGGATCGTTTCTATCTCGAGATCGCTCGAACCGAGCGTGCGCACGAGGAACTCTACACAGCGGGCGCCCTCGACCTGGCCGGCCGCCTCGACCTGCCGGTGGTCGCGAGCAACGATGTGCGCTTTCTCGCGCGCGAGGATTTCGCTGCGCACGAGGCACGTGTATGCATCCAGCAGGGGCGCGTGCTGGCCGACCCGAAGCGTCCGCACGACTATTCGCCCGAGCAGTATTTGAAATCGGGCGCCGAAATGACGGCGCTGTTCGCGGATCTGCCGCAGCTGATGGACAACACCGTCGAGCTCGCCAAGCGCTGCAATCTGGAGCTGCGCTTCGACCGCACCTTTCTGCCGGCATTTCCGATACCGCAGGAACACACGCTCGACAGCTTCGTGCGCGACCAGGCGCGTGCCGGCCTGCGCGCACGACTCGGCAAGCGTCCGATGGCCTCCGGGTTCGATGTCGAGGACTACAAGCGGCGCCTTGACGCCGAACTCGACGTCGTCGTGCAAATGGGATTCCCGGGCTATTTCCTGATCGTGGCCGATTTCATCAACTGGGCCAGAAAGCGCGACATCCCGGTCGGCCCGGGACGCGGTTCCGGTGCGGGTTCGCTGGTTGCCTATGCGCTCGGTATCACCGATCTCGATCCGCTCGCCTATGACTTGCTGTTCGAGCGATTCCTCAACCCCGAACGGGTGTCGCTGCCGGATTTCGATGTCGATTTCTGCATGGACGGGCGTGACGCGGTCATCGATTATGTGGCCGGGAAATACGGCCGCGACCGCGTCAGCCAGATCATCACTTACGGTTCCATGGCCGCCCGTGCGGTATTGCGCGATACCGGACGCGTACTCGGCATGGCCTATGGCCATGTCGACAAGATCGCCAAGCTGATTCCGCCGCGCCCGCTCGATCTGACGCTCGCCGATGCGCTCGGGCGCTCGGAACGCTCCGCGCGCGAACCAGACCGCGTCGTGCACGATTTCCGAACGCTGGTGGATTCCGATCCGGAGATCAAGGATCTGGTCGATCTGGCACTCAAGCTCGAGGGTCTGACCCGCAACGCCGGTCGGCACGCGGGCGGCGTGGTGATCGCACCGGGACCGCTCAGCGACTACGTGCCGCTGTATCGTGAAAGCGGAGCGGAAGGCATCGTCACGCAGTTCGACAAGGACGACGTGGAATCGGTCGGGCTGGTGAAATTCGACTTTCTCGGGCTGCGCACGCTGACGATCATCGATTGGGCGGTCAAGGCGATCAATGCGCGCGATTCGGCGCACACGACCGCGCCGCTCGATATCGCAGCGCTGCCGACCGACGATGCGGCCACCTATGCGCTGCTCAAGCGTTGCGAAACGACGGCCGTGTTCCAGCTCGAATCGCGCGGCATGAAGGAACTGGTCAAGAAGCTTCAGCCCGACGCCTTCGAGGACATCATCGCCCTGGTCGCGCTGTTTCGACCCGGGCCGCTGCAATCGGGCATGGTCGACGATTTCATCGCGCGCAAGCATGGCCGCGCCGATGTCAGCTATCCGCACGCGCTGCTCGAATCGATCCTCAAGCCGACCCACGGCGTAATCGTGTATCAGGAACAGGCGATGCAGATCGCCCAGGTGCTGGCCGGCTATACGCTCGGCGAGGCCGATCTGCTGCGCCGGGCGATGGGCAAGAAGAATGCCGCCGAGATGGCCAAGCAGCGCAGCGTGTTCGAGGACGGCGCCGGGCGCAACGGCATCGACGCGCACCTGGCCAGCCACATCTTCGATCTGATGGAGAAATTCAGCGGCTACGGGTTCAACAAGTCGCACGCCGCCGCCTACGCGCTGATCGCCTATCAGACCGCGTGGCTCAAGGCGCATCACCCGGCCGAGTTCATGGCCGCCGTGCTTTCGGCGGACATGGACAACACCGACAAGGTGGTGAACTTTCTCGATGAAACGCGGCACATGGGACTGATGGTGGATGCACCGGACATCAATACGTCCAATTACATGTTCGACGCCTGCTACGAGGACCCTCCCGAATCCGCGCAACCGAGCGCGTCAACCGACCGGGTTTGCGCCACCTCGCGCATCGCCTACGGTCTTGGCGCGGTCAAGGGCGTCGGTCGCGGCGCGGTCGAAGCGATCGTCGAAGCACGCACGGTCGGCGGCCGCTTTGTCGACCTGCCGGATTTCTGCCGTCGCGTCGAGCCGCAGAAACTCAACCGGCGCGTACTCGAAGCCCTCATCCTGTGCGGCTCATGCGATTCGCTCGGGTCGAATCGTGCGTCGCTCATGGCCCAGGTTCCGGAGGCGATGCGCGCGGCGGAGCAGCACGCGCGTGATTCGTCGGCCGGCCAAATCGACATCTTCGGGTCGGTCGACGCACTTCCGATGGCCGTTGCGCCGATCAGCGTCGAAGATTGGCCGATCGCGCGCAGGCTCAGCGGCGAACGCGAAACCCTCGGCCACTATCTGTCCGGCCATCCGACCAACGCCTGGCACAGCTTGATCGAGAAGATCGCAACCTGTCCGATCGGCGAGATCGGCAACCACTATGTTGCCCCCACGGCAAATCGTCAGGCCACGGAGCGGCGCGGCGGTCCTGCCTCCGGGCAGCCGTTCGTGCTCGCCGGACAGGTCGCCAAGGTGCGCAAGCGTGGCGACGCCATGGCGTTCGCGCAGATCGAGGATTGGAGCGGCCGCGTCGAAGTCGGGTTGTTTCGTGAAGTCTGGAGGGAATTCGCCGCGTTGTTGACGCGTGATGCGATCCTCGTTTTCGAAGGCGGATTGTCGCTCGATGACTTCAACGGCAACTGGCAGTTGCGCGTGCGACGTGTGTCGACCATCGAGGACGTCTGCGAAACGCATGCGCGCCTGTTGCGGGTGCGCGTCAACGGGGTCGGCCGCGACTTCGCCGGACATCTGCAAGGCGCGTTGCTCACCCATCGTGGTGGCAGCACGCCCGTGCGCGTTGCGCTTGGCAACACGGACGGGCGTGGAGAAATCGAGCTGGGCCCCGACTGGCAAGTGCGCGCGAGTCCGGGATTGATCCGCGCGATCGAAGCCATCGCGGGAGTGCGCTCGGCGGAATTGCTGTTTGATACACGTGGAAATGACAATGGCGCCGCTGGCGAGCACACATGAGCGGCTATAATGCCGAACTCTATACCGTGATCTTGTTGAATGAACCCGAATTTCCTCGATTTCGAGCAACCCATCGCCGATCTGGACGCGCGCATCCAGGAACTTCGCCATGCCAGTCATGGACAAGCCTTCAATATCGACGATGAGGTCGCCACGCTCGAGGACAAGCTGAAGGTTCGCACCGCGGAGATATTTCGCAACCTCACGCCATGGCAGATCGCCCAGCTCGCGCGTCACCCATCACGCCCCTACACGCTCGACTACATCGGGGCAATCTGCGAGGAATTCCACGAACTCGCCGGTGACCGGGCCTATGCAGACGATGCCGCGATCGTGGGCGGACTGGCCCGCATCAACGGTCGCGCCTTCATGTTGATCGGGCATCAGAAAGGGCGCGATACGAAATCCAAGGTGCGGCGCAATTTCGGCATGCCGCGTCCGGAGGGATACCGCAAGGCGCTGCGCCTGATGCAAACCGCAGAGCGATTCGGACTGCCGATACTGACCTTGATCGACACCCCGGGCGCCTATCCGGGCGTGGGCGCCGAAGAACGCGGTCAGTCCGAAGCGATCGCGCGCAACCTGATGGAGATGTCGCAACTGCGGGTGCCGATCCTGTGTACCGTCATCGGCGAAGGCGGATCCGGCGGTGCACTCGCGTTGGGAGTCGGTGATCGCACCATCATGTTGCAATACTCGACTTATTCGGTCATTTCACCGGAAGCCTGCTCTTCGATCCTGTGGAAGAGTGCCGAACGTGCGCGCGATGCCGCCGACGCGCTTGGTCTTACCGCGCCGACCCTGCTCGAACACGGCCTCATCGACAAGATCGTGCGCGAGCCTCTTGGCGGGGCACATCGCAACCCGCGCTCAATGGCGATCCGGCTCAAGGCGGTGCTGCTCGGGCAACTGGAAATCCTCGACGCGCTCGACGTTCCGACCCTGCTCGAGCAACGTTATCAGCGTTTGCGGCGTTACGGGGTATTCAAGGGCAACTGACCGGACGCTGGCAGCGGGGCGGGGTTCCGCCGCTCGCCGCAATGGCCGACAATGCTCCAATTTCCAACTGGAGCCGCCATGGAATCGCCAGTCCACGACCGCCTCGAAGCCGAACTCGCGTCGATACGCGATCACGGGCTGTACAAGACCGAACGCATAATCACGACCCCGCAGGCCGCCACGATTCGTACCGCCGATGGCCGCGAAGTCCTGAACTTCTGCGCGAACAATTACCTCGGATTGGCGAACCATCCCGACGTGATCGACGCTGCCAAGCGCGCGCTCGACACGCATGGGTTCGGACTGGCCTCGGTGCGCTTCATTTGTGGCACTCAGGATCTGCACAAACAGCTCGAGGCCGCCATCTCGGACTTCTTCGGCAACGACGACACCATCCTGTACACCTCGTGTTTCGATGCCAACGGCGGCCTGTTCGAAACCGTGCTCGACGATCAGGACGTGGTGATCTCGGATGCGTTGAACCATGCATCGATCATCGACGGTATCCGGCTGTGCAAGGCCGAGCGGCGCCGTTATGCCAACAGCGACATGGCGGAACTGGAGCGACACCTGATTGCGACGCAGGACAAGCGTACACGCCTGATCGCAACCGACGGCGTTTTCTCGATGGACGGCTATATCGCGAAACTCGATGAGATTGTCGCGCTCAAGAACAAGTACAACGCGCTGCTGATGGTTGACGATTCGCACGCGACCGGCTTCGTCGGTCCAACCGGTCGCGGTTCGGCCGAGTTGCACGGTGTACTCGATCACGTGGACGTTTTCACCTCGACCCTCGGCAAGGCGCTCGGCGGCGGCTCAGGCGGATTCACCACCGGCCGCCAGGAAATCATCGACCTCTTGCGCCAGCGTTCGCGACCGTACCTGTTTTCCAACACCCTGCCGCCGCCATTGGTCGCCGCATCGATCCGGGTATTCGAGATGCTGTCGTCGAATTCCGCGTTGCGCGAGCGGGTAAACGAAAATGCACGCTATTTCCGTGAACAAATGAGCGCAGCCGGCTTTGAATTGCGTCCCGGCAGCCACCCGATCGTGCCGGTCATGCTGCACGAGGCGAAACTGGCCCAGCAATTCGCGGCCGATCTGCTCGACGAAGGCATTTACGCGATCGGTTTCTTCTATCCGGTCGTGCCCGAAGGCCAGGCGCGCATCCGCACGCAGGTCAGCGCGGCGCATACGCGCGCACAGCTTGACCGCGCGGTGACCGCGTTCCGCAAGGTGGGCCGGAAGCTCGGCGTTCTCCACTGAGGGCTACCGTAGTGGCTCGCGCCGGGCGCGTGTCGCTTTCTCTCGCTTCTCTCGCCTGATGCAGTGCTATCGCAAGGGTTCCGCTCGCCTCGGCGGCGAGCGGGTTCCTTT
>JBAVZT010000175.1:0-9420 GCA_049588955.1 Rhodanobacteraceae bacterium
TGCCATGGTCGAGAAACCGGTCGGCCAATCCGATCTGCAACAGCGGTGTCCGGATACCGTGTGCGCCGAGCACTTCGGCGACGCCGCTGCCCGCGCCTCCGGCGATCGCATTTTCCTCGATCGTGACGAGTGCCGCATGATCGCGGGCACTTTCGAGGATCAGTGCCTCATCCAGCGGCTTGACGAAGCGCATGTTGATCAAGGTCGCGCCGAGGGCAGCGGCGACTTCCGTGCACGGCGCGACCATGCTGCCAAACGCGAGCAGCGCTATGGCGCGGCCGCGCTTGAGAACTTCCGCGCGCCCGATCGCGAGCGCGTCGAGTTCCCGCTGCACCGCGACACCGGTTCCGCTGCCGCGCGGATAGCGCACGGCGGCCGGGCCGTCATGCAGAAACCCGGTGGTCAGCATCTTGCGGCATTCGTTCTCGTCGGCCGGAGCCATCACGACCATATTCGGAATGCAGCGCAGATAGCTGAGATCGAAACTGCCGGCATGGGTCGCGCCGTCCGGACCGACCAGTCCGGCGCGGTCGATCGCGAACAGGACATCCAGATTCTGCAACGCGACATCATGCACAAGTTGATCGTAGGCGCGCTGCAGGAACGTCGAATAGATCGCGACCACCGGCTTGACACCCTCGCAGGCCATGCCGGCAGCCAGTGTCACCGCGTGCTGCTCGGCAATGCCGACATCGAAGTAGCGTTCGGGAAATTCCCTGGAAAAACGCACCAGCCCGGAGCCTTCGCGCATCGCTGGCGTGATCGCATGCAGGCGCGGATCCGCCGTCGCCATGTCGCACAACCAGTCGCCGAAAATGCTGGTGTAGGTCGGCTTGGAGGAAGCCTTTTTCGCCAGACCGGCGACCGGATCGAACGGACCGACCGCGTGGTAATCGATCTGCGCGCGTTCGGCCGGCGCGTAGCCCTTGCCCTTGGTGGTCACGATATGGAGCAATTGCGGGCCCTTGAGGTTCTTCACGGTGCGCAGCGACTGCAGCAGCTGAGGCAGGTCGTGGCCGTCGATCGGCCCGGTGTAGTGAAATCCGAGTTCCTCGAACAGCGTGGACGGCACGAACATGCCCTTGGCGTGCTCCTCCCAGCGCTTGGCAAATCGCCACAGGAAACCGTTGCGCGGCATCGCACGCTTGGCACCTTCGCGAATGCGGTTCAAGGTGCGGCTGGTCATCAGGCGCGCAAGCATTTTCGAGAAAGCGCCGACGTTCTCCGAAATCGACATGCCGTTGTCGTTGAGAATCACCAGCAGTTCCGGCTCGACATCCCCGCCGTGGTTCAGCGCCTCGTAAGCCATGCCCGCGGTCGCCGCGCCGTCGCCGATCACCGCGACGATGCGATGATGTTTCCCCGCGCGCTGGGCCGCGAGCGCCATGCCGAGCGCGGCGCTGACGGAGGTCGACGAATGGCCGACGCCAAAGGTGTCGTATTCGCTCTCGGCGCGCTTCGGGAACGGTGCGAGCCCGTCCTTCTGCTTGATCGTGGTAATGCGGTCGCGCCGGCCGGTCAGGATCTTGTGCGGATAGCACTGGTGGCCGACATCCCAGACCAGCCGGTCGTTCGGCGTGTCGTAGAGGTAATGCAGCGCGACGGTGAGTTCGATGACGCCGAGCCCGGCGCCGAAATGACCGCCTGAGCTCGCGACCGACTCGATCAGATACGCACGCAGCTCGCGCGCCAGTGCCGCCAGCTCCGATTCCGGCAACCGGCGCAGGTCGGCTGGCGAATCGATACGGGCAAGCAGGGGGTAGCGGGCAGGGTCGGTCATCGGCTCATTCACGTGGGGCACGACGCTATTGTCGGCTGCCGCGCGACGCGCGGCAAGGAAGGCGCCTGCGCATGTGCGCTTGCGAACGGTTCTCTTGCAGCATACCTTGCAATGATGGAGGGAGCCGTTGATGTCGCCCGGCTCGGAAGGGACACGCATGCGCAACGCAGGAGACCAGACCCGAGCAAGACCGGCCTCGACGACGGTTTCGGCCGTGCTGCTGGCTGCGCCGTTTGTCGTCATCGGTGCGTGGCTGGTTGCGACGGTTGCGACCTTCGGGATCGGCGCAGCCTTGCAATACGCGCTGTTCGGCCTTGTGCTTGGCGCCGCGCTGCTGCTTGCAGTTCGCGGCGTGGGTCGCGTCGGGGTGGTGGTCGGCGTCGTGCTCTACACCTGTGCGCTGCTGCTTGCGGCGGGCGATGCGGCGTCATGGCTGTTGCAGGGCAGTTCGTTCAATGAGCGCTTTTTTGCACACGCCGATGTGCGCAACTTCGACGCCGGGCTCGAGGCCTATCCGTGGGCGATAGGCGGGGCGCTGGTCGGGCTGTGCGTACTGGTTGCAAGTGTGAGCGTCGTGTTGTTGCGTGCGACGCGCCGGCGCTTGCCGGCTTGGACGCTGGCGCCGGCGTTCCTGCTGCTCGTCGCCGCAGTCCTGGTCGATGCACCGCCGCACCGATTGCTCGCGTATGTCGCCAAGGTTGCCCGCGACGAAGGGCTGGCCGGTTCCAGCAAGGGCAGGCGGATTCGCAGGATGCTCGATCCGCATCCGACCCGTCCGGAGGAAGTGCGCGCGACGCCCGGACGCGATCTCGTGTTCGTGTATCTGGAATCGCTCGAACGCACCTACACGGATGCATCGCGTTTTCCGGGGCTGCTGCCGAATATCGACCGCTTGCGTACGCAGGGGCTGGATTTTTCCGGGTTCCGGACCTTTCCCGGCGCGACCTACACGATAGCGGGCATGTTCGCCTCGCAGTGCGGTGCGCCGTTTCTCCTCAACAGCGTGTTCGGCGAGGACATCGGCGAACTCGGGTTCGTGCCCGGCAACGACAACACGACCGATGCGAGCTTTCATCCGCAGCTGACCTGCCTCGGCGACGTGCTGCATGCGGCCGGTTATGCGCAGACGTTTCTGAGCGGCGTATCGCTCGGTTTCACCAACAAGGGCGACTTTCTGCATCTGCACGGCTACGACGAGGCGCTCGGCGAGCAGGAGATCGAGCAACGCCACGACGACACGCTGAGCAGACTCGGATGGGGATTGCTGGATCGCGACGTGTTCGCCGAAGCGCTCGATACCTACCGGCGCAAGGAAGCCGGCGGGAGGCCGTTCAGCGTCGTCATGTCCACCGCCGATACGCATCCTCCGAGCGGTTACATGCTGCCGCAATGCGAGCCGTATGCGCCGATCCGCAACGACATGCTTGATGCCGTGCACTGCACCGACCAGTTGCTTGGTCGGTTTATCGATAGCTTGTCGCACGAGCCCGACTGGAAAAACACCGTGGTCGTGGTCATGAGCGATCATCTGGCCATGCGCAACGTGGCTTCGCCGCTGTATCCGCCCGCGGCCAGGCGCCAGCCGCTGTTGTTCGTGCTCAACGCGGGCCGGGGTGAACGGCGCGCGCGCCTGTTGCACATGGATATTGCGCCGACCGTGCTGGCGCTGCTCGGGGTCGGGTCCAATGCACGCTTTGTGGCCGGTGCCGATCGCAGCGAACCGAACGCACCCGGCTCGCCGATCCCGGACAACGCGATCGCAGAGTCGGTGCTGCGCAAGGCGCTATGGCGGCATGAGGTACCTCCTGCGCTGTGCGATGGCGACAACCTGATCCGCTGGGCGGCCGACGACACCATCGACATCGGCGGCTGGCATCTGCCGCTGATGCTCGGCGGCTGGCGCACCCGCAAGCTCGACGCAGACAACGTGCTGCTGGTTTTCGCCGGCCGGCGCAGTGCGGATCTGCAGATGCTGGTCGCCGGCAATCAAGGGCACTGGCTCGACATCGCCCGTGCCCAGGGCCGCGACGTATTTCTCGCCGCGCCGTTTCGCGACGGCACGCGCCGGCTGCTGGCTCTCGACTGGCTTGCGCCGAATGGCGCGTGGGCCAGTCTTGGCGCCGTCGCCGACGTCCAGGCGATCGATCTCAGTTCGCCGCAATGCCGCTCACTGTTGCAAACGCTCAAGCGCGCAAAGTCGGGAACACGCCTCGATTTCAGTGCGGCCTTCGCGACCGCCCCGGTTGCCGCCGAACGCGAACGACAGCCCGGGATCGTCAGCACAGCGGTGGTTCCGGCAAACGCAACTCCCGAAAACAACGCGATGTTCATGTTCTCGCGCATCGATGCAGAACAGAGCGGACTCAGCCCGTTCCGCATCACGCACCAGAGTCGCATCTTCATGCATCCGGTAGCCGATCGCACGACCTGGGCCGAATTCGATGTGTCCGATATCGCCGAAGTGACGCTTGCACCGCAGATCAATCCGTTGCTCGGATCGTGCGCCACACGCGCAGACACCGGCATTGTCGGCGTGCACCTTTCGCTGGATGGCCGGTCGCTGTCGCCGCGCTTCGTGGTCGATCGAAATTACGCAAAAACCCTGCCGATCAAGGTTGACGGCGCAGCGCATCTGCGCATTGACATCGACGACGGCAATGGCACCGAAGCGTGTGACTGGTTCGCACTGGGATTTCCGCGCATCGTCGGCGCATCGACGGTGCTTGCGGCACGGTCGGCGACTTCCGCGTCGCATCGCGTCAGCGCCGTGGCCGGAGACGGATCAAGAAGCGCTGCGCCGGGGCAGTGAGGACGAACCAACACAAACCCGACGAGCGGTGTCGAAGGGCAACGCTTCGACTTCGGTCCCGGACACGGCGTCAAGGATGGGGTGCTACGGGCCTGTGCCCGGCGTCGAACTGGAGAAGAGGGCGTGGCGACGCGATATCGACTACTGCAGGCGGCGCTTCTTCGGCAGGTGGTTGACCAGGAATTCCATCTGGTCGGCAAGGATGTTGCGATTCGACAGGATCAGATGTTCGACCCAGCTCGGCTTGTACGGCACCGCCAGCAACGGTGTGCCGGCCTGCTGCGGCGTGCGGTTGCCCTTGCGGATGTTGCAGTGAAGACAGGCGGTGACGACGTTGGCCCAGTTGTCGCGGCCGCCGCGCGACAGCGGCACGACATGATCGCGGGTCAGTTCGCCGCGGGTCGCATGGCGTCCGCAATACAGGCAGATGTAGCGATCGCGCGCGAACAGCGCGGCGTTGGTCAGCGCCGGCGACGGATCGATCGCATGTTCGCGGCAATGGCCGCGGCTGGCCACGATCGGGTGCAGATCGAGCGTACTCTGCTCGCCGGTCTCGCGACTGTGACCGCCATGGATGGTCAGGCACGCATCGCCGAGGGTCCAGGTCACGGCCTCGCGCACATACAGGCAAACCGCATCCTGCCAACTGATCCAGTTCAGGATACGGCCGGTCGCGTCGAGCGACAGGACGCGCGTCGAATGAATATCCGCCACGGCGGCGACAGGTCGCGGGGTGCTCGGTCGGGCAGTGTGAGGCTCCATGGCGCGCCGAGCATAGAACAAATCAATGTCCGCGCGGTAGGGCACACGCAGCAGGGATGCCTAGAGTTTGCCGTGCTCGAGCGGCCGCTCGCGGTGCATCAGCGCCCATTCCGCATGTTCGGCCAGCGCGGCTTCGCCGAGCGCGCGCAGGATTTCGCGCTGCTCCCCGGCGTCGGTTTCGCTGTCCAGCACGCTGCGCGCTCCGGCGAAGATGTTGCGCATGAACTGGTACTGCTTGATCAGCTCCTTGTCGGCCTTGCGATAGGCATAGGATTCGCGCGCGGCCGCGATGATCGCGAGAATTCCCATTGTGGCCACCAGCAGGTTGCTGGCGTCGGCATCGAGTTGGCGGTGAAACAAGGCTAACGCCGCGCCGATGGCGATGCCGGTCCACAGGCAGATGCGACCGATTCCGTGGGTGACACGATGCACGCGACTGCGTTGCTCGGTACGGCGTGTGTAGTAGTCGAGCTGGCCGGTACGCCCGGGTGCGCCGATCCAGTCTTCGATCACCGCCGCGAGTGCTGCCGGAGACACATCGATGCGATCGGGCGATGTGAGACCGGCGGCGCGCATGACATTGCGGATCCAGCCGAGTTCGAGATCCTGTTTCTGCATGAAGTTGTCGTGCGCGAACGCGATCGAGTTCGCGGCGGCAACCCCGGCACGTTGCCAGTAGCGCTGCACGCGCAAGCCCTCGGCGAGCGCGCGATAATCGATGTACTTGCGGTGCCAGTGGCGCCGGCGCGCGACGCGATCGAGCACAACGCCGGCGGCGAACAATGCAATGAAAAGATCGAGCATCGGCGTCTGCGGAAGGAGATTGCCGGGCAGGTCCGAATAGGCGACGAAAGCGATGCCCATCAGCGCCGCAAGCACATGGATACCGCGCATCGCCAGCAGCACGCGCTTCTGGAAATGGATCGCCAACCAGTCGGCCGCCGTGAACAGGGCATCGAGCCGGTCGCTGCCGTCGGAGTCGCCGTTGCCCGCGGTGGGTGCTGCGTATGCGCCGATGTCGGCGCTGTAGCGCTTGACATCGGAATTGAACTCCACCATGCGTCGAAACATCACCCTGAAACCGGCAGGCATTCCGGCCGCTGCCGGTTGCGCGCCGGTCTGACTGATCCAGCGTGCCTCGAGAGGCCGCAATGGCGGTTCCGGTGCCTTGACACCGCCGTCCGCCCTGCTGCGCGAACAGGCAATGTGATAGAGCAGGCTTTCGTCGTCGCGTTCGATCAGCGAGTGGCTGCCGCGGCGCCGTTCGATAGAGCCGGGCACGATGCCGTCGAGGTGATAGCGCACGATCTGTGCGGTACCGCCCGTGAGATTCGAAGTGTGCCCGTCCCACAACGCCAGCAGGATGTGACAGTGGCTCGCGATGAACAAACCGGCTTCCGCATATTGCGCGTCGCGCTCTTCGCCGCGAACTGCAATTCCGGCAGCGGTATTGCGCGCGAGCAGCGGTACCTGTACGACTTCGGCGCGCCGGCCCAGTCGCTCGAATCGCGTGCGACTGTCCGCGTCGACAAAATCACTGACGTACAGCGCCGGTGGCAGCGGCAACACCGCGACCAGTTGCGCACCGCAGGCCAGCGCTTCCTCGGCCACCAGTCGATCGCCGCCTTCGGCCAGCGCCGAAAGCACGATCAGCGGCAATCCGGGAAAGCGTTGTCCGAGGTCGACCAGAAACGCATGCACGCGATCGCGCAACGGACCGATCTCGGAATCGACAAGATTGCGATGACTGGTGACACCAACGATCAGCGGTGCGAGTTGGGTGGCGGGTGGCGGCATCAGCGCGTCAGGTCACCAGGGTGTCATGCGCAGTGCGCATCGACGGACAGGCTGGATAAGAAATGTGCAGCAGCGGAAGACCATTGCGATCGCCGGGATGCGGTGCCGGGGTTTCACGTGGACTCCAGTTTTCGATGGGTGAAGTGCGCTGCCGGAGGATTCCGGCAGTGCGGTTGCGCGAGCGACACGCAAATCCTTCCCTGCTCGCGCGGATAGGAAAGGTCTATTCACGATTTCAACGTGCGCTACCCGGCGCTCGTGTCGATCGTCTACTTGTTCCGGATGATGGGTGCTCCACCAGTACCGCCGGGCCCGGGCGTCGCCGTGCTGTAGTTCACGCCGTTCTGGTTGACCACGATCGTGTACGGGTACGGGATCGCATCCCCGACATTGTTGTTGGTGTCGTTAATGAAGACTTTTCCATCGGTGACGGTCGGCGCCGAGAAATTGCCTGGGTTGTTCGCGACCGTCAACGAGACAAATTTGAAGTTCTGGCCGGTGGCAGGGACCCAGGTAATCTCCGAGAGACCTTTGCTGCTGACGTCATAGGTGGGTGGGGATACCGCTACCGGGGGTTTGTTCGCGGTGTTCAATGTTACGGTGATGGACATGGTTGACTCCTTGGTGGGTGACATGGTGGATCGACAAACAAACTGCGGCAAAAGCATCGCGCGTTGCGGTGCTCCTGCCAGAGCGGGCGGGCCGCGTGGCAACGGGACGTTCGCAAGCTGCATATTCATTTCATCGCTTCTGCAATGCGTTGCGTCACCTCCTCGTTCCGTGGGTAGGCAAGTTTCCGGCTGGCGACGAGCGCGACGAAATCCGGCGGGCGATAGCCCATCGCCGCGAGTTGTGCGACCAGCGGCCGCACCGCTTCGATATCGTCGAGCAGCAGCAATGGCATGGCCGATGCGGCGAGGATATTCGGATCCTTGCTCGACCGCACCAGCGGCCCGATCGTGTCGCGCGCCTGCGTCCAGTAGCCCTGCGCAACCGCAGTGTCGTCTCGCATCGCGGCGATCCGGCCGCGCACGGTTTCGGTCTGCGCGGCGAGCAGGCTCCAGCCGCGATCGCCGGGCTGTTTGGCCAACGCGGCCTTGGCCAGCGCGAGGGACGCTTCCGCCTCATCTTGCGCGGCATCGGCACGACCGAGCGCGTATTGCACCCGTGCATTTTCGAGCTGGCTCTGCGCAAGGTCCGGCTCAAAAGACGCGTTGGTCGGATCCTTCTTCAGCAGCGCACTCAGCACGCGCACTGCATCGGCGACAGCGTCTGTTGCACGATCGAGCTGTCCGTCCTGGCGCAGCAAGTTGCCGAGGAGCTGACTGTACAGCGCGAAATCGTCCTGAAAATAGACGTTTGCGGGATCAAACGTCATCAGCGTCTTCGCGCTGGCCACCGCGTTGCGGACATGACGCAGCGCGGCCGCAGTCTCGCCGCACAGGCCGAGCGTGCGGCCAAGGATCGCATTGCTGACCAGCAGATCCTCCTGCCATTGATGATTGGCCGGATCGCTCGCCGCAAGCGTTGTCTTGATGCGCTGGTCGGCGCGATACGCCGCGATCGCCTGATCGAGCCGGCCCTCTTGCAGCGAGAGCTTGCCGAGATTGTTCCAGGCAAAAGCCTGTTCCGATTGCCAGTGTCGGTTCGCAGGTTCGCGCGCGACGAGGCCGTCGAAAATCTTGAGCACGGCCTGGTATTCGCTCGCGGCGGCATCGAAATTGCCGCGCGCTTCGAGCACGCGCCCTGTGTTGGTGCGCGCCGAAGCCAGGCTGTATGCGTACTCTGTGTCTGCCGGGTTCTCGGCGACGGCTTTCTGCAACAGCTCACTCGCGCCCTTGAAGTTCTGCAACGCGTGATCGAGATCGCCCTGGTAGAAATACGCTTGCCCAACCCATTTCAGACTGTCCGCGTAAGCCGCCTCGCGTGCTACGTCGCTGGGTGTGCGCCGCAGCAGTTCGGCATCGATGCCCGTCGCGGCACGATACGATTCCAGCGCGGCGGGCAACTGGCCCTGGTCCGTGCGCACGCCGCCGATCTTCTGCAACGCAGTCGCGCGCTGCGCGAGCGCCTCGTCGGTCACGTCGCGGCTCGGCAGCGACTGGAAATACGCCATCGCCTTGTCGTCGACCGCCTGCATGATGTCGAGCCGGTGCACTTCGCCGAGCTTGTCGTTGAGATCGCCGAGCATGAAGCCGACCAGCCCTTCAGCCTGTTTCTGGCGGCGCTCGGCGTCCGCGCGCGCGACCACCGCGGCCTTGCGCGCGATCAT
>JBAVZT010000176.1:0-10597 GCA_049588955.1 Rhodanobacteraceae bacterium
GTTACTCGAAAATCTTGGCCACGACGCCGGCACCCACGGTGCGGCCGCCTTCGCGGATCGCAAATCGCAGGCCTTCTTCCATCGCGATCGGATGGATCAGGGTCACCACCATCTTGATGTTGTCGCCCGGCATCACCATCTCCACGCCCTCGGGCAGTTCCACCGCACCGGTCACGTCGGTCGTGCGAAAATAGAACTGCGGCCGGTAGCCCTTGAAAAACGGCGTGTGACGGCCGCCTTCGTCCTTCGAAAGCACGTACACCTCCGCCTCGAACTTCGTGTGCGGCGTGATCGAACCGGGCTTGCACAGCACCTGGCCGCGTTCCACCTCGTCGCGCTTGGTGCCGCGCAGCAGCACACCCACGTTGTCTCCGGCCTGACCCTGGTCGAGCAGCTTGCGAAACATCTCAACGCCCGTGCACGTCGTCTTGGTGGTCGGCCGGATCCCGACAATCTCGATCTCATCGCCCACCTTCACGATCCCGCGTTCCACGCGCCCGGTCACCACCGTGCCGCGCCCGGAAATCGAGAACACATCCTCCACCGGCATCAGAAACGGCTTGTCCAGCACGCGCACCGGCTCGGGAATCCACGAATCGAGCGCATCCACCAGCTGCACCACCGACGGCACGCCAATCTCCGAGTCGTCGCCCTCCAGCGCCTTGAGCGCCGAGCCCTTGATGATCGGCGTCTCGTCGCCCGGAAAGTTGTACTTCTCCAGCAACTCGCGCACTTCCATCTCCACCAGCTCCAGAAGCTCGGCGTCGTCCACCATGTCCGCCTTGTTCAGGTACACCACGATGTAGGGCACACCCACCTGGCGCGCCAGCAGAATATGCTCGCGCGTCTGCGGCATCGGACCGTCCGCCGCCGAACACACCAGGATCGCGCCGTCCATCTGCGCCGCACCCGTGATCATGTTCTTCACGTAGTCCGCATGTCCCGGGCAATCCACGTGCGCGTAATGGCGATTGGGCGATTCGTACTCCACGTGGGCCGTCGAGATCGTGATGCCCCGCGCCTTCTCTTCCGGCGCCGCGTCAATCTGCGCATAGTTGCGGAATTCGCCCCCGAATCGCTCCGCACCGATCTTCGTCAACGCCGCCGTCAACGTCGTCTTGCCGTGATCCACATGGCCAATCGTGCCCACGTTCACATGCGGCTTCTTGCGCTCGAATTTTTCCTTGGACATGATTTTGATACCTGTCGCTGTATTGAATTTCGACTTCTTCAGGACTGAAGGCTGAAGGCGGCGCCACCCTGTTTTCAGCCCTCAGCCCTTGCCCTCACTGTTCTTTCATCAACTCTTCTTCATCACCGCGTCAGCGATGCTGTTCGGCGCCTCGGAATAATGATCGAATTCCATCGTGAAGGTCGCGCGCCCCTGGCTCATCGAGCGCAGACTGGTCGCGTAACCGAACATCTCACCGAGCGGCACCATCGCGTCTATGGTCTTGCCCGAGGGACCATCATCGGAACCCTGCAGCACGCCGCGCCGACGGCTCAGGTCACCCATCACGTCACCCATGTAGTCCTCGGGTGTGACCACTTCGACCTTCATGATCGGCTCCAGCAGCACTGGATTGGCTTTTTCGAAGCCTTCCTTGAAGCCCATCGAACCGGCAATCTTGAAGGCCATCTCGTTGGAGTCGACTTCGTGGTAGGAACCATCGACCAGGCGAATCTTGATGTCGACCACGGGGAATCCGGCCATTGGGCCGCTGCGCATCGCTTCCTGAATACCCTTGTCGACCGCGGGTACGTATTCCTTCGGGATCACGCCGCCGACGATGGCATTTTCGAACACGTAGCCGACGCCACGGTCCTGCGGCACCAGTTCCAGCCAGACATGGCCGTACTGGCCGCGTCCGCCGGACTGACGCACAAACTTGCCTTCCTGCCTGACTTCCTTGCGGATCGTCTCGCGATAAGCCACTTGCGGTTTCCCGACGTTCGCTTCGACATTGAACTCGCGCTTCATGCGCTCGACCAGAATCTCCAGGTGCAGCTCGCCCATGCCGGCGATGATGGTCTGACCCGACTCCTCGTCGCTGCGAACGCGAAATGATGGATCTTCCTGCGCCAGCCGTGACAGCGCGATGCCCATTTTTTCCTGGTCGGACTTGGTCTTCGGCTCCACCGCCATCGCAATCACCGGCTCCGGAAAGACCATGCGCTCGAGCGTAATGACCTTGTCCTGCGCGCACAGCGTATCGCCGGTGGTGACGTCCTTCAGGCCAACCGCGGCGGCGATATCGCCGGCACGAACCTCCTTGATCTCGTCGCGATTGTTCGCATGCATCTGCAGAATGCGCCCGACCCGTTCCTTCTTGCCCTTTACCGGATTGAAAACCGTATCGCCCGAATTGAGCGTGCCGGAATACACCCGGAAAAATGTCAGCGAACCGACAAACGGATCGGTCATGATCTTGAAGGCCAGCGCCGAAAACGGCTCACTGTCACCAGCCTTGCGTGAATCCTTGTTGTCACCCTCATCGACACCGTTGACCGGTGGCCGGTCCGAAGGCGCCGGCAAATAGCGAACGACCGCATCCAGCATCGCCTGCACGCCCTTGTTCTTGAATGCCGAGCCGCAGAACACCGGAATCAGCGAATTGGCCACCGCCCCGTCACGGATTCCGAGGTGAATGTCATCCTCGCTGAGATCGCCCTCTTCCAGGTACTTGTTCATCAGCTCCTCGGAAGTCTCGGCTGCCGCTTCGACCATGAAGGAACGCGCCTTTTCGCATTTTTCCTTGAGCTCGGCCGGGACATCCCGATACTCGAAGCTCATGCCCTGGGAGTCCGGATCCCAGAAGATCGCCTTCATTTTGACCAGGTCGACTACGCCTTCAAAATTGTCCTCGGCGCCGACAGGCAGCTGCATCGGCACCGGGCTGGCGCCGAGGCGCGACTTCAGTTGACCGACGACCTTGTCGAAATCCGCACCGGTTCGATCCATCTTGTTGACGAACGCGAGGCGCGGCACACCGTACTTGTTGGCCTGGCGCCAAACCGTTTCCGATTGCGGCTGCACTCCACCGACCGCGCACAGCACAAACACGGCGCCATCAAGCACCCGAAGCGAGCGCTCCACTTCGATCGTGAAATCGACATGACCCGGCGTATCGATGATGTTGAACCGATATTCCGGCAACGAACGATCCATACCGCTCCAGAAACAGGTGGTCGCCGCCGAGGTGATCGTGATCCCGCGCTCCTGCTCCTGCTCCATCCAGTCCATCGCGGCGGCACCATCGTGCACCTCGCCAATCTTGTGATTGACGCCCGTATAAAACAGGATGCGCTCCGTCGTGGTGGTCTTGCCGGCATCGATATGCGCCATGATGCCGAAATTGCGATAGCGCTCGATTGGAGTGGTACGGGTCATGATCAGTTACTAAGTTCAACGCTCTTGTGAAAGGTCCGCCATGGACGGCGGTTTGTTCTTTGCCGTCATGGAGGACGGCAAAAGCGAACAGCATTACCAACGGTAATGCGAGAAAGCCTTGTTGGCTTCCGCCATGCGATGGGTTTCCTCGCGTTTCTTGACGGCGCCGCCACGGCTTTCCGATGCTTCAAGCAACTCGGCCGCAAGCTTGCGTGGCATTGATGTCTCACCACGCTTGCGCGCTGCGTCTATGACCCAACGCATCGCCAGCGCCATACGCCGCGAAGAACGCACCTCGACCGGCACCTGATAAGTTGCACCGCCAACGCGGCGCGACTTCACTTCGACTGCAGGCGCAACATTACCGAGCGCTTTTTCGACCACTTCGACCGGCTCGGCATGCTTTTCACCGATATGATCCAACGCGCCATAAACGATTTTCTCGGCGACCGATTTCTTGCCGCTCTTCATCACCATGTTGATGAATCGCGCAATCACCTGACTACCGTGCTTCGGATCGGACAGCAGGATGCGCGTGGGAGTTTGGCCTTTTCTCGACATGTTCGATATCCGCGTTTCGGTTCAGCTCTTCATGTTGAAGACGCGGCCGCAGTGCCGCTCTTCATTGGGACAGGCTTCCCGGATCAACCTTTCGGCCGCTTGGCGCCATATTTGGACCGACTCTGGCGCCGCTTGGTGACGCCGGCGGCATCGAGACTGCCGCGCACCGTGTGATAGCGCACGCCGGGCAAATCCTTGACGCGCCCGCCGCGGATCAGCACCACGGAGTGCTCCTGGAGGTTGTGCCCTTCGCCACCGATATAGCTGATGACCTCGAAACCGTTGGTCAGACGAACCTTGGCAACCTTGCGCAACGCGGAATTGGGCTTCTTCGGCGTGGTCGTGTAGACGCGCGTGCAAACGCCACGCCGCTGCGGGCAATTGGCCAGCGCGGGCGAATCGCTCTTGTAGGTTTTCGGCCGCCGCGCCTTGCGTACCAGTTGATTGATGGTTGACATGCCCGAACCCTTAAGAAACAAAAGACAGGCCGAGCGAACCCGGCCTGTCGAGACGGAAGAGTTTAACGTGTGGTTGACGGAACCGTCAAGGTTCCACACCCGCCTCCTGCGTTCGAACACGAGGCACATCCTGCGCCTCATTTCGATGTCGAACGACGTGCGCCGACTATTGCGTGTCGTTTTCCTCCGCGACTGCTTCAGCCACGGAACTCGATATCCCGAGAGTTTCTCGCTCGGACTCGGAGAGCTCGCCACTCCTGGCGTCGCGGCGCCTGGAGTGGAAAGCCAACCCCGTTCCGGCCGGAATCAGCCGACCGACTATAACGTTTTCCTTCAGGCCACGCAACGTATCGCGTGTGCCTCGCACGGCCGCTTCGGTCAGTACCCGGGTCGTTTCCTGGAACGATGCGGCGGAGATGAAGGATTCCGTGGCCAGCGACGCCTTGGTAATGCCCAGCAGGATTGGCTGGTATTCCACCGGCTGCTCGCCGCGGGTCTCGGCCCGGCTGCCTTCCTCGATGACGCGCATGCGGTCGACCTGCTCGCCACGCAGATAGCGCGTATCTCCCGGCGCGGTGATCTCGACCTTGCGCAACATCTGGCGAATGATGGCCTCGATGTGCTTGTCATTGATTTTCACACCCTGCAGCCGGTAGACGTCCTGGATTTCCTTGACCAGATAGGCGGCCAGCGGTTCGACGCCGAGCAAACGCAGAATGTCGTGCGGATTCGGTTCGCCGTCGACCACCGTCTCGCCCTTTTCCACATGTTCGCCCTCGAACACGATGACATGGCGCCACTTCGGGATGAGTTCCTCGTGCTCGTTGCCGTCGGCGTCCCGGATGATCAGGCGTTGCTTGCCCTTGGTGTCCTTGCCGAAACTGACGACGCCGGAACGCTCCGCCAGAATGGCCGGTTCCTTGGGCTTTCTGGCTTCGAACAGATCGGCAACACGCGGCAGGCCGCCGGTGATGTCGCGGGTTTTGGAGGTCTCCTGCGGAATGCGCGCAACGAAGTCGCCAACGCCGACTTGGGCACCATCCTGCAGCGAAATAATCGCACCAGCCGGCAGAAAATATTGCGCCGGGATGTCGGTGCCCGGCAAGCGCAGATCCTGGCCCTTCTTGCCGACCAGGCGGACCATCGGACGCAAATCCTTGTAGACACCGCCACGCCGTTTCGGATCGGTGACCACGGCACTGGCCAGTCCGGTCAACTCGTCAATCTGTTCCTGCACGGTGACCCCGTCCTGAAAATCGACGAAGCGCACGGTGCCAGCCACTTCCGAGACGATCGGGTGGGTGTGCGGGTCCCACTTGGCGACAGTCTGTCCGGCCTTGACCGAAGCGCCGTCCTTCGCGTCGATGACCGCGCCATATGGCACTTTGTAGCGCTCGCGCTCGCGACCATGCGCATCCATGATCGACAACTCGCCCGAGCGCGATACCGCCACCAGATGGCCCGCGCTGTGCTGCACGGTCTTGAGATTGTTGAATTTGAGCGTACCGGTGGTCTTGACCTGAACATTGTCGACCGCCGCCGCCCGCGATGCCGCACCGCCGATGTGAAACGTGCGCATCGTCAACTGAGTGCCCGGCTCACCGATCGACTGCGCGGCGATCACGCCGACCGCCTCCCCCATGTTTACCAGATGGCCACGCGCCAGATCGCGTCCGTAGCAACTCGCGCACACGCCGAAGCGCGCTTCGCAGGTGATCGGTGATCGCACCTTCAAGGATTGAACGCCTTCCGCCTCGAGACGCTGCACAATGCCCTCGTCGAGCAGCGTACTGCGCAGCACGATCGGATCGTCGTCGTTGCCCGGCGCGTATACATCCTCGGCCACCATGCGGCCGAGCACGCGCTCGCGCAGCGGCTCGACCACGTCGCCGCCCTCGACGATCGGGGTCATGGTCAGGCCATTGCGGGTGCCGCAGTCGCTTTCGACCACGACGACATCCTGTGCTACATCCACCAGTCTGCGCGTCAGATAGCCGGAGTTGGCGGTCTTGAGCGCCGTATCGGCCAGGCCCTTGCGCGCACCATGGGTGGAATTGAAGTATTGCTGAACATCAAGGCCTTCCCGGAAGTTTGCCTTGATCGGCGTCTCGATGATCGACCCGTCCGGTTTGGCCATCAGCCCGCGCATTCCGGCAAGCTGACGAATTTGCGCCGCGCTGCCGCGTGCACCGGAATCAGCCATGATGAACAGCGAATTCATGGATTTCTGATCGACCCTGTCGCCCTTCGCCGTGACCACCGTATCGGTGCCGATGCCCTTCAGCATGGCGGCGGCAATCTGCTCATTGGTGCGCGACCAGATGTCGACCACCTTGTTGTAACGCTCGCCCGCAGTCACCAGGCCGGACTGGTACTGCTCCTGGATTTCGACCACGTCTTTCTCGGCGCCCGCGAGAATTGTCTTCTTCTCTGGCGGAATCTTCATGTCGTCGATGCCAATGGAGATTCCGGCACGGGTCGCATAGTGGAAGCCGGTGTACATGAGCTGATCGGCAAACACCACGGTATCCTTCAGACCAAGCGTGCGATAGCAGGCATTGATCAGCCGCGAAATCGCCTTCTTGGTCAGTTCGGTGTTTACCAATTCGAACGGCATGCCGACCGGCAGGATTTCGGCCAGCAGCGCGCGCCCGACGGTGGTCTCGGTCAGGCGCGTGGTCTCGGCGGGTTCGTTGTCCTCGTTGATCGTCGTTTCCGTTATGCGCACCCTGACTTTGGCGTGCATCTCGACCGCGCGGTTCTCGTAGGCACGATGGACTTCGGCCACGTTGGCGAACACCATCCCCTCGCCCTTGGCGTTTTCCAGCGCTCGCGTCATGTAGTACAAGCCGAGCACGACATCCTGCGTCGGCACGATGATCGGCTCGCCATTGGCCGGCGAAAGGATATTGTTGGAAGACATCATCAGCGCGCGCGCCTCGAGCTGCGCTTCGAGCGACAGCGGCACGTGGACGGCCATCTGATCGCCATCGAAGTCGGCATTGAACGCGGTGCAGACCAGCGGATGCAGCTGGATCGCCTTGCCCTCGATCAGCACTGGCTCGAACGCCTGGATGCCGAGGCGATGCAAGGTCGGTGCACGATTGAGCAATACCGGGTGCTCGCGGATCACCTCCTCGAGGATGTCCCAGACATCGGCGCTCTCGCGTTCGACCAGCTTCTTGGCGGCCTTGATCGTGGTCGCCAGACCACGCCGTTGCAGCTTCGAAAAAATGAACGGCTTGAAAAGCTCCAGGGCCATTTTCTTGGGCAGGCCGCATTGATGCAGTTTCAATGTCGGACCGACCACGATGACCGAGCGCCCCGAATAGTCGACGCGCTTGCCGAGCAGATTCTGACGAAATCGTCCCTGCTTCCCCTTGATCATGTCGGCCAGCGACTTGAGCGGTCGCTTGTTGGTGCCGGTGATCGCACGACCGCGACGACCGTTGTCCATCAGCGCATCGACCGCTTCCTGCAGCATGCGCTTCTCGTTGCGCACGATGATGTCCGGCGCATTCAGCTCGAGCAGTCGCTTCAGGCGATTGTTGCGATTGATGACGCGACGATAAAGATCGTTGAGATCCGACGTCGCGAAACGACCGCCCTCGAGCGGTACCAGCGGGCGCAGATCCGGCGGCAACACCGGCAGCACAGTCAGCACCATCCACTCCGGACGATTCCCGGAATCGCTGAAACTCTCGACCAGCTTGATACGCTTGCTGAGCCGCTTGAGTTTGGTCTCCGAATTGGTCGAGGCGATCTCCTCGCGCAAGCGAATCATCTCCTGACCAAGATCGATCGTCTTCAGAAGCTCGTACACCGCTTCGGCACCCATGCGCGCGTCGAACTCGTCGCCGTGCTCCTCGACCGACTGCAGGTACTGTTCCTCGTTCAACAGCTGACCGCGCTCGAGTGTGGTCAGTCCCGGATCGACGACGACATAGGCTTCGAAATACAGAATCCGCTCGATGTCACGCAAGGTCATGTCGAGCATCAGGCCGATGCGTGAAGGCAGCGATTTCAGGAACCAGATATGCGCTGTCGGACTGGCCAGTTCGATATGGCCCATGCGTTCACGCCGCACCTTGGCCAGCGTGACCTCGGTGCCGCACTTTTCGCAGACCACACCACGGTGCTTCATGCGCTTGTACTTGCCGCACAGGCATTCGTAGTCCTTGACCGGACCGAAGATGGCGGCGCAGAACAGGCCATCGCGTTCCGGCTTGAACGTGCGGTAGTTGATCGTCTCGGGCTTCTTCACCTCGCCGAACGACCACGAGCGAATCAGGTCCGGCGACGCCAGCGCGATCTTGATCGAATCGAAATCGAGCGACTGGCGCTGCTGGTTGAACAGGTTGAGCAGGTCTTTCATTTCACTTTCTCCGTACGGAGTAATTCTTCGAGCCGAGGGCCGGGAGCCGAGGGTGAAGATCAAGAGCGGTCAGCGCGCGGGCCTTTCAGCCCTCAGCCCTTGGCCCTCAGCCCTTTCTTCCACGGTCACTTCGTCTCTTCGAGTTCCATGTTGATCGCGAGCGAACGGATTTCCTTGACCAGCACATTGAACGATTCCGGCATGCCCGCCACCATCTCGTGATCGCCATCGACGATGTTCTTGTACATCTGGTTGCGCCCGGAAACGTCGTCGGACTTGACCGTCAGCATTTCCTGCAGCGTGTACGCGGCGCCGTACGCTTCGAGCGCCCAGACCTCCATCTCTCCGAAACGCTGACCGCCGAACTGGGCCTTGCCGCCCAGCGGCTGCTGCGTGACGAGCGAGTACGGCCCGGTCGAGCGTGCATGCATCTTGTCGTCGACCAGATGATTGAGCTTGAGCATGTGCATGTAGCCGACCGTCACCGGGCGATCGAATGCTTCGCCGGTGCGCCCGTCGAACAAGGTGGTCTGGCCGGACTCGGGCAGGTCGGCGAGCTTGAGCATCGCCTTGATCTCGCTTTCGTAGGCGCCATCGAATACCGGTGTAGCCATCGGCACGCCATGTTGCAGGTTGCCCGCGAGTTCAAGCACTTCCTCGTCCTTGAGCGATTTGAGGTTGACCTTGTGGCCTGAGCCATCCCTGGAGTGGTTGTAAATCTGATCAAGGAACTTGCGCAGTTCGCTCACCTTCCGGCTTTCCTCGAGCATGCCGTGGATCTTTTCGCCCAGGCCCTTGGCTGCCCAGCCGAGATGGGTCTCGAGAATCTGTCCGATATTCATGCGCGAGGGCACGCCGAGCGGGTTCAGCACGATGTCCACCGGACGACCATCCGCTGCGTACGGCATGTCCTCGACCGGCACGATCATCGACACGACACCCTTGTTGCCGTGGCGACCGGCCATCTTGTCACCGGGCTGGATGCGCCGCTTGACCGCCAGATACACCTTGACCATCTTGAGCACGCCCGGAGCGAGATCGTCGCCGGCGGTGATCTTGGCCTGCTTGGCCTTGAAGCGCTGATCGAAATCGCCCTTGTGCCGCTTGATCTGCTCCTGCGCCTTCTCCAGGAAATCCGCCGTGTCCTCGTCCTTCATGCGGATCGCGAACCATTCGTCCTTCTTGAGACCGTCGAGATATTGGTCGGAAACCGAGGCTCCCTTCTTGAGCCCCTGCGGGCCGCCGTTGGCCGCCTTGCCGACCAGCGCCGCGCGCATGCGATTGTAGATGGCGCCTTCGAGAATGCGAAACTGATCGTCGAAGTCCTTCTTGATGCGCTTGATCTCCATTTCCTCGATCTGGCGCGCACGCTTGTCCTTCTCGATGCCGTCGCGCGTGAACACGGTGACGTCGATCACGGTGCCGTCCATGCCGGGGGGCACCCGCAGGCTCGAATCCTTCACGTCCGATGCCTTCTCGCCAAAGATCGCGCGAAGCAATTTCTCCTCGGGAGTCAATTGCGACTCGCCTTTCGGCGTGACCTTTCCAACCAGGATGTCTCCTGCCTTGACTTCGGCACCGATGTAGACGACACCCGATTCATCGAGTCGTGCGAGCGCCTGCTCGCCGACATTGGGGATGTCGGCGCTGATTTCCTCCGGCCCGAGCTTGGTGTCGCGCGCAACGCAACTCAGTTCCTCGATATGTATCGTGGTGTAGCGATCCTCCTGCACGACGCGCTCGGATATCAGAATCGAATCCTCGAAGTTGTAGCCATTCCACGGCATGAACGCGACCAGCATGTTCTGGCCA
>JBAVZT010000177.1:0-5912 GCA_049588955.1 Rhodanobacteraceae bacterium
GGTTCCTTTTGGCATTGCCCCAAATGGAACCAAAAACTCCAGCATCCTTGTGTTGTAGGCAGAATCTGAACGACCGCGCTGCGCAGGGCGAGAGATGCGGACCTCGCAGGATGGGTTGAGCGCAGCGAAACCCTTGGCACAGCATCACCCCCGGAGCGAGGAGCGAAAAACGAAAGTGACCGCCAAGATGCACGCGATCACGCGCGCAAGCGCGGGCTAATGGACGGTGTCGCTCGCCGGCGCCCGCGGCGAGCGCGCGCCGGTCGGTGGCCCGGCCACCTGCCACAATGCATCAAGGTAACCGCTGCCGAAGCCGATCGAGCCGATTGCCTCGAACTCGTAGGCGCCGGTATCCGGATACCATTCGGCGTTCGGATCGACTTCGCGCAGGATCACCGCATCGGGCTCGAAATCGACGACTTCGCCGACGTAACTGATCTCGCCATCGGCATCCTCGACCATGTTGATCGATACCAGCGGCGCCAGCCTCGCGGCGGAGCGCACGATGGCAGCCCAGTCGTCGAGTTCGAACCGCTCCGGGATCGCCAGACGCTCGCCGCGCAGCGCGAGGGCCCTTTCGACGAACTCACCGGCCGGGTCCGGTTCGACCATGGTGAGATCGGCAATCGCGATGGCCAGATAGCCGTCGAAACGCAGATGATCGCCGACTTCGGCGATCAGGCAATGATCGCGTGACAGACCAATCACGTATCCGTGAATCGGGCCGGGCTGCAACTGATCGCGCAACAGGCGCGTCGGCAACCGCCTTTCGAGCGCCTCACGCAATTCGGCCCGCAGGCCGCGTGCCTTGAAGGGAACCACGGTTGTCATGGCGATATGGTCGGGCGTTTGACCGTCGGGCGCAAGTTCGAATGAGCCTCAGCGTCCATCGTGACACGAAAGCGCTCGACACTCGCCATTGCACGGATCCAGCCCCACCTACCGCTCGCGTCATCAAAGAATATATCGGGACAGATCCTCGTCCTTGACCAGCGCGCCCAGATGACGATCGACATAGGCCGCGTCGATCGCATAATGCTGCCCGCCGTTGTCGACCGCTTCGAACGAAATCTCGTCGAGCAATCGTTCGAGCACCGTATGCAGGCGCCGCGCGCCGATGTTTTCGGTACGTTCATTGACGTCGAAGGCAACCTCGGCCAGGCGCGCGATGCCCGACTCGGCGAATTCGAGCACGACGCCCTCGGTGCCGAGCAGCGCGACATACTGCTTGGTCAGCGCATGTTGCGGCTCGGCCAGAATGCGCCGGAAATCATCCGCGGTCAGCGCCGCGAGTTCCACCCGGATCGGAAAGCGTCCCTGCAATTCGGGAATCAGATCGGATGGCTTGGCGACATGGAACGCGCCAGACGCGATGAACAGGATGTGATCGGTCCTGACGATGCCGTACCTGGTCGATACCGACGAGCCTTCGACCAGCGGCAACAGATCGCGCTGCACGCCTTCACGGCTGACACCGGCCCCCTGCCAGTCGCCGCGCTGACAGACCTTGTCGATTTCGTCGATGAAGACAATGCCGTTCTGCTCGCAGTTCTCGACTGCCTTGTGCTTGATTTCGTCGTCGTTGACCAGGTTGCCGGCCTCTTCCTCGATCAGCAGCGGACGCGCCTGGCGCACGCTGAGCTTGCGCTTCTGGCTGCGCTGGCCGGCCAGCGACTGGAACATGCCGTGCAATTGCTGGCTCATTTCCTCCATGCCGGGTGGCGCGACGATCTCGACGCCGAACGATTGCGCGACATCGACCTCGATCTGGCGCTCGTCGAGCTTGCCTTCGCGCAACTGCTTGCGCAGTTTCTGTCGCGTATCGCTGTCGCGGGCATCATCGGTTTGCGGCTCGTTGGCGAAACCGACCGATTGCCGGCGCGGCAGGAGGGCATCGAGAATGCGGTCTTCGGCACGATCCTCGGCCTGCGATCGCACATGCGACTTGGCCTGCTCGCGTGCCATCTTGACTGCGCTGTCGGCCAGGTCGCGCACGATCTGCTCGACATCCTTGCCCACGTACCCGACTTCGGTGAACTTGGTCGCCTCGACCTTGATGAACGGTGCGTTCGCGAGAGTAGCCAGGCGCCGCGCGATTTCGGTCTTGCCGACACCGGTCGGTCCGATCATCAGGATGTTCTTCGGCGTGATTTCCTCGCGCATCGCCGGATCGACCTGCATGCGCCGCCAGCGGTCGCGCAACGCGATCGCGACCGCGCGCTTGGCCGGATTCTGACCGATGATGTAGCGGTCCAGTTCGTTGACGATTTCGCGCGGAGTCAGTTCTGACATGGGAGAGGGCTGAGGGCTGAGGCGTGAGGGCCGAGAGGTGAGACCGGAGCTGGGGGAGGCGGGATGGCTTTTCCCGGCCTTCAGCTCTCAGCCCTCACAACTCTTCGATCGTGACGTTGCGATTCGTGTAGATGCAGATCTCGCCGGCGATGTTCAATGCACGCTCGACAACCTCGCGCGCATCGAGTTCGGTGTTTTCGAGCAGCGCCTTGGCGGCGGCCTGCGCGAACGGACCGCCCGAGCCGATTGCGATCAGCCCGTTTTCCGGCTCGAGCACGTCGCCGTTGCCGGAAATGATCAGGGACGTCGACTTGTCGGCCACTGCGAGCAGCGCCTCGAGCTTGCCCAGGCGGCGTTCGGTGCGCCAGTCCTTGGCCAGCTCGACCGCCGCGCGAGTCAGATTGGCGCCATGCTTCTCGAGTTTCTGCTCGAACAACTCGAACAACGTGAACGCGTCGGCCGTGGCGCCGGCGAATCCGGCCAGCACGGTGCCGTCGCCGAGCCGGCGAACCTTGCGCGCATTCGCCTTCATCACGGTGTTGCCGAGAGTGACCTGGCCATCACCGCCGATCACGACACGTTCACCGCGGCGCACGGAAACGATGGTGGTTGCATGAAACGATTGCATCAACGCAGTTCCGGCAGAGCTAAAGTCCGGACGTGGGGCCGGCGTGGCCGATTCCAAGAGCGACCGGGCCGCGAGTCAGCCATTGCGCTTGCGCCGCGCGCGCGGATGGGCGGCATCGTAGACCTTGGCCAGGCGCTGGAAATCGAGATGCGTATAGATCTGCGTGGTGCCGATGTCGGCGTGGCCAAGCATTTCCTGCACCGCACGCAGATCGCCGGAGGATTCGAGCAGATGACTGGCGCAGGAGTGGCGCAACAAGTGCGGATAGACGCGCTTCCAGACGCCTTGCGCGCGCGCGCAGCGCTTGACGCGCGTACGCACACCATTGGTGGTCAGCGGCCTGCCGTGACGATCGCGAAAGATGGCGACGTCGGCATCCGCGTCGTCGAGTGCGCGCAACGCCGCAAGTGCGGTCAAGGCGTGGGCGCCAACCGGCACAATGCGGGTCTTCGATCCCTTGCCGGTCACACGCAACAGACCCTCGTCGGCATCCAGATCGCGCCAGCGTATCCGCACGATCTCGGCAACGCGCAATCCGCTCGAATACAGCAGTTCGAGCAAGGCGCGATCGTTCACCGCTTCGGCCGAGTCTCCCGGTGCGGCGACCAACGCGGCAACCTCGTCCACATCGAGCACCTCGGGCAACCTGCGCTTGATCTTCGGGGCGCGCACGCCGATCGCCGGATTGGTGGCAAGGTCGCCCGAGCGCGCCAGAAAACCGAAAAACCCGCGACAGGCCGACAGCAGCGATCGCAGGCTGCCGGCTCCTCGGCCCGACCGGTGCGCGCGCGCGACCAGTGACTGAACCTGATCGACCGAAAGTTCCGCCCAGCCACGAAGTCCCAACGACTCGGCGTGGCGCAGCAGCAGCGCAAGATCGCGCGCGTAGTTGGCAATGGTCCCGGCGGCGTAACGACGTTCGACCCGCAGATGGTCGAGATAGTGTTCGATATCCGCGGCAAGCGGCGAGATCTGCCGCATCGAAGTTTCCGCGACGCGCGCCATGCGCGTCATCCTCCGGCCGGAAAGCGGTCGACGGCCGTCGCAATGGCTTCGGCGATGAGCTTGAGGAACACGGTGCCCATTCCCGGATGAAAACGGTTTGCGTCGAGGCTGCCGATCGCGAGCATGCCGATCTCGCCGACCGGCAGCAGCGCGGCGGATTGAATCTCTCCGGCGCGGCCGCCGAACAGCGTGTCCAGCTTGTCCTGTTGCAGTCGTCCGCACAGCGGTTCACGGCGCGCAAGGAATTCGCTGAACGCCGGCACCGCAGCCGCTCCGCCTTCTTCGATCACGAGCCACTCCGCGACCGGCAGATCCGCGTCGGCGCGGAACAGCACGATACGCACGAGATCGGTCTGGAAATCCTCGGTCAGGCTCGCAGCAACCCGCCGCAGCGTGTCGCCCAGCCCGCTGGCCTGCATCAGCGCGAGCGTGAGCATGTGTACGCGCACCATCAGTTGCTCGTTCTCATGCGCTATTTCGATAAGATTGTGCAGGCGCCGCGAAAGCTCGCGATTCTTGTCGCGCAGCACATCGAGCTGGTAGCTCGCCAGCGACGAGGCCTGACCTTGCTCGCGCGGCAACATGAGCGCCAGCGCAAGGTCGGGAAATGTCTTCAGAAAGTCCGGATGGCGGCGCAGATAGCTGGCAACCTCCATCGCATCCGGATCGTCTTCGATACTCAAATCCGCCATATTCGCTCCTCGTTCATCGGCAAATACGCTACGCGAGCCGTGAGCATAGCGCCATTGCGCCCGTGATCGCGCGCTGTGCCGTCGCGCAATCAGTGAGCCCATTCGCCTTCGAACACGAACGTCGCCGGCCCCGTCAACCAGATCGGCGCGGACGCTTCCGGCCACGCAACTTCGAGCGTGCCACCCGGCAACTCGACGCGCACCCGGGCATCAACCGTACCGCGACGATGCAGGATCGCAACCGCGGCGCAGGCACCGCTGCCGCATGCGAGCGTCTCGCCGACCCCACGCTCCCACACGCGCAGGCGGATGGAGTCGCGCGCGGCCGTTTCGACGAAGCCGACATTGCAGCCTTCGGGAAACACCGGCGCATGTTCGAGTTCCGGGCCGATCTCGGCGACCGCGGCATCGGCGACGGACTCGACCTCGACCAGTGCGTGCGGATTGCCGATCGACACGGCGCCGAATTCGACGCGCCGCCCGGCTATTTCCAGCGCATAACGGGCGTGCTCCTGCGCGGCATCCAGCGGAATGGCTTGCGGCGCAAACTTCGGCGTGCCCATGTCCACACGCACACGCTCGTCGGCCAGCCATTCGACCGCGACGCAACCGACAGGACCTTGGAGCTGCGTCATACCCGGGCCAAGCGCGGCCGCGCGATGAAGCCAGGCCGCAATGCAGCGCACGCCGTTTCCGCATTGGCGTGCGGGATTGCCGTCACTGTTCCAGACACGATAGGCGAATGCACAGTCGGGGTTGCCGGTCCGCTCGATGCTCAGCAACTGGTCGAATCCGACCCCGAAATGTCGATCGCCGAGGCGTCGAATGCGTGCGCGATCGAGCGTGAAAGGCCGATCACGACAATCGAGCACGACAAAGTCGTTGCCGCAACCCTGCATCTTGGTGAAACGCAGCGGGGCCTGCGTCACGGAATCATGCGGCGTCGTGGCGCGTTGGCGCGCGGGGCCGCCGGCTCGGCGTGAACAGGCGAACCGCCGGTTGCGGGCAGGTCGGCGGCATCGGGCCTGCTCTCTTCCGAATGCGTGATCGGCGGCACCGGCGCCTGCTCGGCGGGGGGCTTGTGATCGGGCATGACCAGCGGTCCCTTGTTGCCGCAACCGGACAGCGTCAATACCGCGATCAGTACCAGCGTCGTTAAGGCAGGGTGAACACGCATGCCGAGGTCTCCGCACCGGGGATATCGCTACTCGCGACGCACAGTATATCGATCGGTCACGAACCCGTTATGCTTGAGCGATGTCGCTGACCCCGTTTCTCGTCGCGCTGTATGTCTT
>JBAVZT010000178.1:0-4614 GCA_049588955.1 Rhodanobacteraceae bacterium
GGGCGAGGTCGATATCGGCCATAAGCAGTTCGCGCCGTTCGGTGTCGGCCTGGGCAATGAGCTCCCCCTGGGGGCCGGCAACGAAACTCGAACCCCAGAAGGAGATGCCGTGTCCGCCGTCGGGGGAGGCTTCGAAACCGGTGCGATTGCAAGCGAGCAAGGTCAGGCCATTGGCGATGGCATGGCCACGCTGAATGGTCACCCACGCATTGCGCTGCCGTTCCTTTTCTCCCTGATCGTCCGTGGGATCCCATCCGATCGCAGTCGGATAAAGCAGCAGATCCGCACCGGCCAATGCCATCAGGCGTGCAGCTTCCGGATACCACTGGTCCCAGCACACCAGTACGCCGAGTTTGCCGACCGATGTCGCGACCGGATCGAATCCGAGGTCTCCCGGCGTGAAATAGAATTTTTCGTAGTAGGCCGGATCGTCCGGGATATGGTTCTTTCGGTAGATACCGGCAATCGCGCGTGCGCGATCGAACACGACGGCGGTGTTGTGGTACAAACCCGCCGCGCGGCGCTCGAACAACGAAGCGATGACGACCAGACCAAGCTCCTCGGCCAGGGCGCCGATGCGCTCGCTCGACGGACCCGGAATCGGCTCGGCGCGACCGAACTCGGCGACATCCTCGTGCTGGCAGAAGTACGGCCCATTGTGCAGCTCCTGCAGCAATACGAGCTCGGCACCGGCATGCGCAGCCTCGCGCAGTCCGGCCTCGATCGCATCGAGATTGGCATCGCGGCTGCCGCGGTCGGTTTCCTGCAGCAGCGCGACCTTGAGGGTGCGATGATTCATCGAGCTATTGTCGCAGCATGTCCGGTGCTTGTGGGAAACGTGCGCTCGATCAAGCTTCGTCGTCCGATTCGGATGGCGCGACGAGGCCGGCTGGAAGCTGCATGGTCAGACAATGCAGGCTGCCGTTCTGCCAGATGAGCGACCGGCACGGAACCGGCACGATTTCGCGGCCCGGATGCGCCGAAGCAATGACGCGTTGGGCCGCGACATCGGCCTCATCGCCGTAGGCCGGCACGAGCACGCCACCGTTGACGATCAGATAGTTGGCATACGACGCGGCGAGACGGCGCTGGTTGTCGACGATCGGACGCGGCCACGGCAGGGGATGCAAGCGATAGGGTCGGCCATCGCGCGTGTGCAGTCGTGCCAATTCATCGCGCATCGCGGCCAGCTCCGCATGATGGTTGTCGGCCGTATCGTCGCAGGCCTGATACACGATGGCGTCGTCGGGCGCGAAACGCGCGAGCGTGTCGATGTGTGCGTCGGTATCGTCGCCTTCCAGATAACCGTGATCGAGCCACATCACCCGCTCGGCGCCGAGCGATTGCTCGAGGCGTTGCGCCAAATGCTTTCGTGGTTGGCCGGGATGGCGCTGGCTGAGGCAGCGCCAGGTCGTCAGCAGCGTACCGGCGCCGTCGGACTCGATCGCGCCGCCTTCGAGCGACCAGTCGATACGCTGGTGCTCGGCATTTCGAAATACACCCTGTCGGACCAACCCTCCAACCAGCGCATCGTCGTGGTCGGCGGGAAATTTTCCGCCCCAGCCGGTGAAACGAAAATCGCACACACGAAAATGCGTGCCGTCGGTGAGCGTTATCGGACCGCTGTCGCGCAGCCAGGTGTCGTCGTAGGCGACCTCGACGAATCGCAAGCGCGCACGATCGATACCCGCCGCATCGAGGCGATGCGCCGCGCGCTGTTCCAGCGTGGCCGATGCGACGCAGATGATGACCGATTCGAAGCGCGCAATAGCGCCGATCAGCGCGGTGTAACTCGATTCAACTTCGGCCAGCCGCGACGCCCAATCGGTGTGTTCATGAGGCCAGGCGACGACGATCGCTGCCTGCGGCTGCCACTCCGCGGGCAGTCGAAACCGGCCGGCGCTCATCTATCAGCGGACAGAACGACCGCGTTCGGCGAGATCGCGATCCCATACGGTGTGCAGGACCAGATTGCGCTCGAAGTAGACCGTGTAATCGGTATAGCGCCAGCGATGGATCGGGGGGTGCCTGGGCGTGTCGCCACCGGCCGTCGGCAATTTTTCGAGCGGGGCGCCGTAGCGACGCTCGACCTGGGCCATGGTCATTCCGCGAACGGGCACATTGCTCCGATACGCATGACGCGCATGGTGCGCATGCCGGGTCCGGAGCGTATCGGCTTGCGCGGCCGGTACGATGAATCCGGCTGCCGCCAGCATGCACAACGACGCGAGAACGGGCTTAAAGATCATGATCCAAGCTCCTGTCATACCGGGACAAAGCGGCCAAGGTTGCGTTTGTAGCAGAAGCGCGCCGGATTGGCCATGGCCGGTTTCGCAGTTCCCGAGTCGTGCCGTATCGGTGACCACCGACCGTTCGCCCCGAGCGTCGCGCCGACGGCGCGAAAGCGAATGCTCGGGCAAAGAAAAAGGGCCGCGCTGGCGGCCCCTTCGGGTAGCGGCAAACTGCGGTATCAGCGCTGGCGCGCCTTGAAACGCGGGTTGCTCTTGCAGATTACGAATACCTTGCCGCGCCGTCTGACGATCTTGCAGTCGCGATGACGTTTCTTGGCGGACTTCAGGGACGACAGCACTTTCATGGATGAGCCTCGTTACGCTTGAACCTCGGTGTCAGCCGCGGGATTCTACTGATTTCTCTGCCCGCTTGCAAAAGAGGCAGGCACCGGCAGGCAAAAACGCATGCAACCGACCCGGCGACATTGGCGGTCGGCTTTCGCGGCTGCCGAGTCGGAATCAACGGATTCAGCCGGTGATTGCTATGATTGAACAATTTGGCCCATTGGCACGCAGGCAAAATCGCGAGGATCACCACAATGCCTCTTCCGGACGCGCGCAAGGCGGGAACTTTCAAGATCGGCGGAAAGGTCGAGATCAACCGTCTTGGATTCGGCGCGATGCGCATCACCGGCGCCGTTGTCTGGGGTCCGCCGGCGAGCGCGGCCGACGCCATCGCGACGCTGCGACGCCTGCCCGAGCTCAACGTCAACTTCATCGACACCGCCGATTCCTACGGTCCGGACGTATCCGAAGCGTTGATCCGCGAGGCCCTGCATCCGTACCGCGGCATGCTGATTGCAACCAAGGGCGGTTTGACGCGCAGCGGCCCGAACCGCTGGGAGCCGGTTGGAAGGCCTGAATATCTTCGGCAGCAAGCGCTCAAGAGTCTCGGCTGGCTCGGCGTCGAACAGATCGGCCTTTGGCAGCTGCACCGTATCGATCCGAAGGTGCCGCGCGATGAGCAATTTGCAGCCATAAAGGCCTTGCTGGACGACGGGATCATTGCCCACGCCGGGCTCAGCGAAGTCTCGCTGGCCGATATCGAAGTGGCCTCGGAGTTTTTCAACGTCGCCACCGTGCAGAATCGTTACAACCTGGTCGACCGAACCAGCGAGAACGTGCTCGATTACTGCACCGGGCACGGCATCGGATTCATGCCGTGGTTCCCCCTGGCGGGTGGCGAACTGGCCAGAAGCGGATATCTGCTCGATCGCGTCGCCAAGGCGCACCACGCCACGCCGAGCCAGATCTCGCTGGCCTGGATGCTCAAGCGCAGCCCGGCCATGTTGCCGATACCGGGCACCTCGAAGATCGCCCACCTGGAAGAGAATGTTGCGGCCGCCGGGATTGAACTTTCCGATGAGGAGTTCGATGCTCTCGATGAAAGCGGAAAGGCTGAATATCAGCAGCTTCGATAGCGACCCTCCCGGGAGTGCGTCACAAGACCTGCACGGTATCGAGGTGAACATGGGCGGCGACGTCGACAAGCACATTGCGCGCTACCGACCAAAATCGACGCCTCCAGTCGGGCCGTCCTGAATACTGGCCCGCGAACGTTTTCCGCTTTGCCCTGGATTCATGCTTGCGGGTATTGAATGAACGCTCCCCCGCGTGGAGCATGCGGCCATGGCCCGACCCATCTGGACAGGCACCATTTCATTCGGTCTGCTGCAGGTTCCGGTGCGGCTGATGACCGCCGAACGTCGCACCGACCTGCATTTCCACATGCTGGACAGCCGCGACAATTCGCCCATCCGTTACGAACGCGTCAACAGCGAAACCGGCGCGGAGGTTCCCTGGAAGGACGTGGTCAAGGCGTTCGAATACAGCAAGGGCAACTACGTCGTCATCGACAAGGAGGACATGCAGGAGGCGGCGCCGGAGAGCCTCGAATCCGTCGATATCGAAAGCTTCGTCGACCCTGTCGAGATCGACGCGCGCTATTACGACAAGCCGTATTACCTGCTGCCGGCCAAGCATGGCGAAAAGGGCTACGTGCTGTTGCGCGAGACACTGCGAAAGACGGGCCTGGCCGGTGTCGCGCGCGTCGTTATCCGCACGCGTGAGCACCTGGCCCTGGTGATTGCCGAAGAACGCACGCTGCTCCTGATGCTTTTGCGCTTTCCGCAGGAGCTGATCGACGAGGACGCCTACGAGCTGCCTGCGGCAGGCAAGGGCAGGCTCAAGATCAGCGCCAGGGAAATGCAGATGGCACACAAGCTGGTCGAATCCATGCATGAACCATGGAAGCCCTCGAATTACCGCGACGATTACCGCGACAAACTGAGCAAGGTGATCGAGCGGCGCCTGAAATCGAAAG
>JBAVZT010000179.1:0-8196 GCA_049588955.1 Rhodanobacteraceae bacterium
GCTGAGGGCCCCGTAGGCGGCCAGCCATCACGGCGCGGATCGGCGCGATCCGTTCGATGCCTGACTTCGCGTTCCCGCAGAATCCGGTAGATCGAGACGCGCGATCAGGGGCAGATGATCCGACGCGGCGCGCGCCCGTCGCGTCGCATGCACGCGTACCTCGGTCAATGCGCGACGGGGCGCAACCCATATCCGATCGAGCGCCAGCATCGGATACCACGACGGAAACGTCGCGCGCGCCGGCGATTCTCCGAAATGCGCATGCAGCCAGCGCAGCGGCCGGCCCCAGAAAAACCATTCGTTCAGATCGCCGATCAGGACGGTCGGGCGCTCGGCATCGCGCACCGAGGCCAGCAGGCGCTGCACCTGATCGCGCCGTTCCGCGGGCCTCAGCCCGAGGTGCGTGGCGACCAGACGCAATGCGGTTGCGCCGCAGTCGATGTCCAGATCGAGCGCACCGCGCGGCTCGCGGCGCCCGAAGTTCAAATCGATCCGGCGCACCGTCGTGACCGGACAGCGCGACAGCACGCCGTTCCCGAATTCCACGTCGGGACCGCTGAGCGTCGATCCCGCGATCGCCTCATAGCCGCTGCGACGCTGCAGCTCATCGAGCATGTGCAAGCCGTGCGCGCGCGACTCCAGCTCCTGCAGCGCGACGATGTCCGCACCGGTCTCCTTGATGACATCGGCGATGCGCCCGACGTCGAAGCGCCGGTCGCTGCCGACGCCGCCATGCACATTGTAGGAGGCGATCAGGATACGCCGGGGACTGTCGCTCATTCGTCCGACTCCACGGCGCGCGCCATGCGGCGGCGGACGAGCAGGATTGCGCCTGCAATCAGCAGCACCACCGCCACCAGCAGCGCATAGGTCAACGGACTCGGGTGGCGGATCGCGGCAAGAGCGCGATCGACAAACAGCGCACTCATGACGATGCCGGGCAACATCCCGATCAGCGTGCCGACGGCATACACGCGCCGATCGACATGCGCCACGCCCGCGACCAGATTGACCACACTGTACGGAGCGATCGGCAGCAGGCGCACGACGACGATCGCGAGCAGCCCGCGCCTGGCCAGGTGACGGCGCAGACTTTCGAGACGTTGGCCGCTGAACCGGCGCAAGGCGCCGCGGCCGAACCAGTGGCCGACTTCGTACAGGACCTGGGCGCTCAGCAAAGAGCCGATCAGCGCGTACAGCGCGCCGAGCAATGGCCCGCACAGGATGATCGTGACCGCGATCAGCACGTTTACCGGGAATGCGATAAAGCCACCGGCGACGAACGCGGCAAGCAAGGCAAGCGGGACCAGCGGCGTGGATCCGAAGCGCTCGGCAAGCCCGACCAGACGGTCGATGTCGACCCAGTTGCGCAACGGCGTCAGCAACCACAATCCGAGCAATGCGCACAGCGCCAGCAACAGCGCCGCACCGATCGCCATTTTCTTCAACGCCGGGCGCCAGGTCCTTGCCGGGAACAGGTGCGCGATCAGGCGATCCGGGTCGATCGGGCGTTCCGGATCGAAGATCGCCCGCTCCGGCACCAGCGCGTCGGCATCGGGGTTCAGTTCGAAGTCGATCTGAGCGAGGCTGCGTCCGTCGTCGCGCAGCGACTCGATCGCCGCGATCGCCCGGGGATGCTGCGCGAATGCATCCGCAACCCGGTCCGCGCTGGTATCGAGATGTTCGGCCAGCAGTCGGTTGCGAAGATGCGCGATCGCCTGTGCGACACGCCTGTCGGAACCGGCTTCGATCACGATGTTGCATTCACTGTCGAGGCCGAGCGAACGATTGCTCAGGTTCGCGGAACCGAGCGTCAGCAGCCGGTCATCGATCGCGAAAAGCTTGCTGTGCACATTGATGCATTGGTCTTGCAGCTCCGGAATGCGCGGATAGTAGACCGCGTAGTGGCGATGCCGATCGGCGATCCTGAGGCGCTGATGCAACCGGGCCCGCAACACGCCCATCGTGGTTTCCTCGAGCCAGCCGCTGTGCGCGCGCGACGTGATCGATACGAAATCCGGGCCATCGGCCTCGCCCAGCCGCGTGGTCAATGCGGAGGCGA
The DNA here is from genome assembly GCA_049588955.1 of Rhodanobacteraceae bacterium. Lineage (GTDB taxonomy): Bacteria > Pseudomonadota > Gammaproteobacteria > Xanthomonadales > Rhodanobacteraceae > Dokdonella_A. The sequence goes on from JBAVZT010000179.1 coordinate 2,063, forward strand.
CGGCGTCGGCCGTGAAGTACTGGCTCTCGGACAACACGACGGACCGCGCCGCTGCGATCGCGTCGAGCAGCAACTGGCGGATCTCGGTAACCGCTTCGCGTTCGTTCCATGCCGGCTGGGTGCGCGCGATACCGACTTCCAGATCGTCGATGTCTGCGGCGAGACCGGTCGGCCATGGATCGCCGCCTGGTTCGATCGACGGGATCGATTCGCCGGTCGCAACGCTCCAGCGCTCGCGCGCCAGATCGCCGATGGCCCGCGCAGCCGCGCCGTCGACGATCGCATGAATATCGTGGAAAGGCCCGTACGCGCGACCGTCCGCATCGCGCCGACGCCTGTCGCCGGGACGATGCGCCGAAGTGTCCCAGCGCGAACGAGTCAGGTCGAAGCCGCCGACAAAAGCCACGGCGGCGTCGATGACCAGCAGTTTCTGGTGGTGCGAGGCGCCGAGCGGATGGCTCGCGTCGAGCCGGAAGTTCAGCCGCGAATGCCGGCGCGCGCCGAACGTCGATGCCGGCATCCATTCGCGTTCGAGCGCATAGAGCATGGCGTAGTCCCAGCTGAGAATACGCACTTCCAGTTCGCTGTTGCGTTCCAGCAACGCCGCGAGAAAATCCGCGAACGCCGCCGGCAAATCGTCCTTCGCGGCCCCGCGTACCAGCTTGACTCGACTGTCGATATCCCAGCCAAGCAGCAGGATCGAACGCTGCGCGGCAGCCATCGCGGTGCGCATCGCGGCAAAACAGGCTTCACCGTCGATCAGGAAGGACAGACGTCGCGCATGCTCCACGCGCCAGCAGTTGCGTCCCGTCTGCAACAACCTGTCGTCATCCGTCACGGCGAGGTCCCCTGTTCCGCGACGGGGGGGGGCGAGCAACTTGCGCGCCCCGGCTCGCCCCGGATCCGAAAATGCGTGGAAGGCCGACATTCTCGGCACCGCCCGGACGCGCGCGCCGGCCGCATGCGAAACTCACCCGATGTCCGACCCTGCGTTTATCCATGACTGGCGACTGGCCTACGAGAACCGTCTGCGCACCCGCGATCCGGCGGATATCGACCTGGTCGTGATCCATTGCACCGAGCTGCCGGATCTCGCAACGGCGCGCGAGTTTGGCGAGCGCATCCTGCACGCAGAATCGGGTACCGGCAATTGCGGCCATTATTACGTCGACCGCGACGGGGCCATGCACCGATTCGTCGGCGACGAGCGCATTGCCCACCACGTGTTCGGTTGCAACGAGCGCTCGATCGGCATCGAACTGGTGAATCGCGGCCGCTGGCCGCACTGGCGCGACAGTCGATATCAGGCATTCGACGAACCGTACACGGCGGCTCAAGTGCGTGCGCTGAACGGGTTGCTCGCTCATCTGTGCAACAAGCTTTCCGGGCTCAAATGGATCGCCGGCCACGAAGCGATCGACCGGCGCCTCGAGCCCGCCAGCGACGACCCGGCGATCCTGCTGCCGCGCCGGCGCGATCCGGGCCCGCTGTTTCCCTGGACCGAGCTGCTTGCGGGCACCGCGCTGCAACCCTGGAACGGGGATTGAACCGGCCGTGCACCACGAGTAGCGGCTTCGGCAGTTGCTTGAACCGGCATGCGGGAGAACGGGATGTTTGAACCCTCATCCGCCCTGCGGGTACCGTTCTCGCCGCTCGCGGAGAGAAGGGAAGACTGTGTCAGCTGCCTCGTGTGTTGCGGACACGTTCTCCCCAAACGTGGGGAGAAGGGAAGACGGTATCGGCTGTCTCGTGCGTTGCCGGCCCTTCTGCCGCTCGCGGGGAGAAGGGAAGACTGTGTCGGCTGTCTCGCGCGTGCGGACCCTTTCACCTGCGCGCGCCTTCTCCCGCGCGCGGGAGAGAAGGGAAGATTTTGAACGCCGCTATACTGGCGCGCCAATCCGCCTGGCCCAAGGCTCACCATGATCAAATCCGTCGTCGCAGAACTGTTGGCGCTGCTGCAACTCGAGCGACTCGAGGACAACCTGTTTCGCGGCCAGAGCCGCGACATCGGGACGCGACATGTCTTTGGCGGTCAGGTACTCGGGCAAGCCCTCTTCGCAGCGCAGCAGACCGTCGAGGACACGCGCAAGGCGCATTCGCTGCATGCCTACTTCCTGCGCGCCGGCGATGTCGATCATCCGATCGTCTACAACGTCGAGCGCACACGCGATGGTCACAGTTTCTCGGTGCGCCGGGTCGTCGCGATCCAGCACGGACAACCCATCTTCAACTTTTCGGCGTCTTTCCAGATCAACGAGACCGGCGTCGAACATCAGTCGCCAATGCCCGCGGTTGCCGGCCCGGATGAGCTCGAGCCGCCGACGTTGCTGCCGGCCGGGGAACTCGCGCGAGTCCCGATCAAGCTCAGGCGCTGGCTCGGAATCAAGGGGCCGTTCGAATTCCGGCCGGTCTGGCCACGCGACGATCTGCATCCGGTGAAACGTCCCGCATCCCAGCAGGTCTGGTTCCGCCTGACCGGCAGGGCGCCCGACGACGACCTGCTGAATCGATCGCTGCTTGCCTACGCGTCGGATTTTCACTTGATCGGTACGGTCACGTTCCCGCACGGGATTTCGTATATGCAACAGCATGTGCAGATGGCCAGCCTCGACCACGCGCTGTGGTTCCATCGGCCATTTCGCGTCGATGAGTGGCTGCTGTACGACTGCGACAGCCCAAGCGCGCAGGGCGCACGCGGGCTCGCGCGCGGATCGATCTACAGCCAGGACGGACGCCTGATCGCATCGGTCGCCCAGGAAGGACTGATCCGTCTGCGCGAGTAGAATGCGCCGATGCGCCAGATCTACACGTCGCCACGCATGGAAAACATCGAGCGCGTCGTCGCGCTGTTCGACGAGTCCGGCATACAGACGACCGTGCGCAATCACGAAGTATGGCGCGCCGCGAGCTGGAAACGATTCAGCTACGCCGATCGCGCGGACAACGATGCGTGGCCGCAGGTCTGGGTGGTCAAGGCCGAGGACCACACGCGCGCGCGCCGGATTCTGCGTGATGCGGGCGTCGAGCCGTCCACGCACCGCGCCGATGAACTGGCAGCGGTGCGCTTGCGCGGTGCCGGCGAGCGCCGCCGCGCGGTGTCGTGGCGCTGGAAACTCCTGATTCTGGCCCTGATCGTCGCGGTGCTGGTGCTGATCGCATCGCGCACCGTGGCGTGACCCGCTGACCGCGTCTCGTTGATAGAATCGACCGATGCGTTCGGATGTCGTCCGCCTGTTCCAGACCTTGCCGCATCCATGCGGCTATTTCGACGGGCGCACGGCGCAGAACCTGGTACTCGATCCGGCGTCGCCCGATATTGGCCGGCTGTACACCCTGGCATTGCCGAGCGGTTACCGGCGCGCCGGCGGTCATGTCTATTATCCGCGTTGCAGTGCGTGCCGGGCCTGCATCGCCTGTCGCGTACCGGTTGCCCGCTTCCGGCCGGATCGCAGCCAGCGCCGCTGCCTGTCCGCGAACCGCGATCTGGCGGTGACCATCGAAGCGCCGGGATACAACGACGAGCGTTTCCGGCTGTACCGGCGCTATCTTCAATCACGCCATCCGGACGGCGGCATGGACGACGCCGAGCCGGAAGACTTCTCGCGCTTTCTGTATACCGCGTGGAGTCCGACGCGATTCATCGAATTTCGCCTGGGCAACCGGCTGCTGGCCCTCGCCGTCACCGATTTCTGCGCCAGCGGCTTGTCCGCGGTGTACACGTTCTTCGATCCGCTCGAGCGCGCTCGCGGGCTCGGCAACCTGGCGATCCTGCACCAGTTGCGCATTGCACGGGAATCCGGGCTGCCGCACGTGTATCTCGGGTTCTGGATCGCCGCCCACCCCAAGATGGATTACAAGGCGCGCTTCCGGCCGCTGGAAATCCTGCGCGACGGCGCATGGCGAGCGCTGTCGCGAAAAACCGCAGCGGCGGACCAGGCGAATGACGGAGCGTGTGCGGGGCATCGTGCGTAATCTCGTCGATCGATCGGGGGGCGTGGGAGTTCTCGCCTTTCTCGCGCTGGTGGCTTCGCTCGCCCGCGCCGCGCCGCCCTCGCCGATGTGGTACTCGGTGCTGCTCGACGGCCGCAAGATCGGCTCGTTCGAAAGCACGCGCGAGATCCGTGGCGAGGGCGCGTCCGAGCGCGTCGTCACCAGCCAGAAACTCGATCTGGTGCTGGAACGCGCCGGCGTGCAGATGGCACTCGCCGACGCGGAGACCAGCGAGGAATCGCCGAGCGGCGAGCCGCTTTCGTTTCTCAGCGTGGCGCGCCTGTCCGGCAGTCAGACGCGCATCGAGGGCAAGGTCCACGATGGCCGCATCGACGTAACCGTGCAAAGCGGCGGCGGTCCGGCGCAACTCAAACAGCGGGCGTGGCCGGCCGGCGCATTGCTGCCCGAAGGTTTGCGCCTTGCCGGCGTGCACGCAGGCCTCGAACCCGGCACGCACTACCGCGCACTGGCCTTTCAGCCGTCGACGCTCGACGCCGTCACTGTCGACACCCAGGTCGGGCTGCGTGAGACACTGGATCTTCCTTCCGGGCCCGCGACGCTGTCCGCGATCGGCCAGACACTGGATTTTCCGGGAGCGCCGGCGACCAGCCGCGCCTGGGTCGATAGCGACCAGACCGTGTACAAGATGGTGATGCCGATACTTGGCGTCGATCTGACGCTGCTGGCCTGCGATCGCGCTTGTGCGCAGGCGCCGAATCAATCGAGCGACCTGTTCGCGCACATGCTGATGAAGTCGCCGCGGCCATTGAGCACGGCCGAGCGAACCCGCGACCTGCGCTATACGCTCAGGGCGAACGATGACGGCGCAGCGCTCGATCTGCCCGACACCGACGAGCAGCAGGTGGTGCGGAAAGGCCGCAAGGTCATCCTCACCGTGCGCAAACATGCGACCGGCGGCACCGAGCCGGCGCCGCAGGCGATCGATCGCGAAAGCACCGACTGGCTGCAAAGCAGCGCACCGGAAATCGTGTCGCTCGCCCACATCGGTGCCGGGGCTGCCGAAACACCGCTCGAGCGCATGCAGAAGTTGCAGGAATTCGTGCGCGGCTACATCAAAGACAAGACGCTTGACGTCGGCTATGCCTCGGCGCTGGAGGTCGCACGCAAGCCTGAAGGCGACTGCACCGAACACGCCGTCCTGCTTGCCGCACTCGGCCGCGCACTCGGTATTCCCACGCGCGTGGTCGACGGCCTCGCCTACGCGCCGGCATTCGGCGGCGCCGAACAGGTGTTCGTTCCGCACGCCTGGGTGCAGGCGTGGGTCGACGCTCGCTGGCAGAGTTTCGATGCCGCGCTGCCGGGTTTCGATACCGGTCACATCGCGTTGTCCGTCGGCGATGGGGACCCATGGCGGTTCTACGCCGGACTGGATGCGCTCGGACGCATGGATTTGCAACGCATCGAAACGCTCGATGGCGTGTCCGCGAGCCACGCCGTGACGCGATCGCACCCATGATCGATTCAGCGGCGATCGCATAGTATGCGTGTGCCCGTCGCGTACCGACCCCACGGAGAGCCCATGATGATCCGCCTGTTCGCCTGCGCGCTGGTTGCGTTGCTCGGGATCGGCCATGCGCACGCGCAAGCGCTCGACCCGCAAGAGCTGTGCAGGCAGCACGCCTCGGCCTTCCTCGATGCACTGGACAAGAACGACTACGCCGGCGCCGGCGTCGATTTCGATGCCAGCATGCAGACCGCCCTGCCACCGAAAAAACTCGAACAGGAATGGACGTCGCTGGTATCGAAATATGGCAAGCTCAACGCGCGCGGCCAGCCGCACACCGCAGTCGACCAGGGTTACATCGCCGTGATGGTGCCGCTCATCTTCGAACACGCCACGCTCGCGGCACAGATTGCCTGCGACACGACCGGCGCCGTTGCGGGCTTTCACATGGTGCCGCTGCCCGAAAAAGCCCAATTCTGAGTGTCTCGTTCCAATGCGCGGCGCGACGATCTTGCCCCCCGAGCGTACCGACGCTGCGCGCAAACGCGCGATAGCGCGGGAGATGCGTGCGTTCGGAGTGCCGGCCGACTATGCGCGTCGTCGCGGTCTCGTGCGGGTGCGGGAACCTGCGCGACTCGTCGCCATCGGCGAGGACATTCATGGCCGCATGCAATGGCTC
>JBAVZT010000180.1:0-3943 GCA_049588955.1 Rhodanobacteraceae bacterium
GCTTTGATCCGACCTCACCGGGAGTCATCACCCTAATGATCTTCGAAACCATCACCAAAACCGGGCACGAGGAAGTCGTGTTCTGCCACAACAAGGACGCCGGCCTGAAAGCCATCATTGCCGTGCACAACACGGTACTCGGGCCGGCGCTGGGCGGGCTTCGCATGTGGCCGTACAAGAGCGAGGCCGAAGCCGTGAACGACGTGCTGCGCCTGTCGCGCGGCATGACCTTCAAGAATGCGGTGGCCGGACTCAACCTCGGCGGCGGCAAGGCCGTGATCATCGGCGATCCGGCGACCGACAAGTCCGAGAGCCTGTTCCGCGCGTTCGGCCGCTTCGTCAATTCGCTCAACGGCCGCTACATCACGGCCGAGGACGTCGGCATCGACGTCAACGACATGGAGTGGGTATTCCGCGAGACCGAATTCGTGACCGGCGTGCATCAGGTCCACGGTGGTTCCGGCGACCCTTCCCCGTTTACCGCCTACGGCACCTTGCAGGGTCTGATGGCGTCGCTGCAGACCAAGTTCGGTGACGAACAGGTCGGCAAGTACAGCTATGCGGTGCAGGGCTGCGGGCACGTCGGCATGGAATTCATCAAGCTGTTGCGCGAGCAGGATGCAAAGGTTTTCGTGACCGACATCAGCCACGAGCTCGTGCAGCAGGCGGTCGACGAACACGGCTGCACCGCGGTTGCCGCGGACGACATCTACGATGTCGACGTCGACGTCTACAGTCCGTGCGCGCTCGGCGGCACGGTCAACGAGGAGACCCTGCCGAGACTCAAGTGCAAGATCATCTGCGGTGCCGCCAACAACCAGCTCGCAACCGACGAGATCGGTGACGAGGTGACCAAACGCGGCATTCTGTACGCGCCCGATTATGCGGTGAACGCCGGTGGCGTCATGAACGTGTCGCTGGAAATAGACGGCTACAATCGCGAGCGCGCGATGCGCATGATGCGCACGATCTACTACAACGTGGTACGCATCTTCGAAATCGCCAAACGCGACGGCATATCGACCTACCTGGCTGCCGACCGCATGGCCGAGGAGCGCATCGCGGCGATCGGCCGGATCAAGTTGCCGATGATGGGCACCGACGGGCCGCGCTTCCTCGGCCGCATGCGCGGGCAGTAGCCTGTGCGCTGGATCGGGCATCCTGCCGCGACCAGCGCGCAATCGGGCGCGGCAAAGCCGCACCACGCTTGCCGCCTCAGCCGTCCAATCGACGCGTGCGCCGTTGCATCCGACGCGTTTTCGAAGTCCGCGCTGTATCCTGTCTGCCGCCCCATCCTTCGCCATCCGTGACCGCCATGCGACCATTTCCGCTCGGTGAAGAACTCGATCTGTTGCGCGAAAGCGTGCGTGCCTTTGCCGAGAAGGAAATCGCGCCGCGTGCGGAACTGATCGACCGCGACAACGCGTTTCCGGTCGACCTGTGGCGCAAGTTCGGCGAAATGGGATTGCTCGCGATCGCCGTGCCCGAGGAATACGGCGGCTCGGGGCTCGGCTTTCTCGCGCACGTCGTCGCGATGGAGGAAATCTCGCGCGCTTCGGGTTCGGTCGGGCTGTCCTATGGCGCGCATTCGAACCTGTGCGTGCAGAACCTGTACCAGAACGGCTCCGAGGCGCAGCGCAAGAAATACCTGCCCAGGCTCGCGTCCGGCGAATGGGTCGGCGCGCTCGCGATGAGCGAGCCGGGCTCGGGCTCGGACGTGGTCGGGTCGATGAGCTGCCGCGCCGAGCACAAGGGCGATGTCTGGATCGCCAACGGTTCCAAGATGTGGATCACCAACGGCCCCGAAGCCGACGTGCTGCTGGTCTACATGCGCACCGCGCACCGCCCGGCCGGATCGCGCTGCATGACCGCGTTCCTCGTCGAAAAAGGCATGGCCGGTTTCACCACTGCGCAGAAACTCGACAAGCTCGGCATGCGCGGATCGAACACCTGCGAACTGGTATTCGATCAGTGCGAAATCCCGGACGCCAACCGCGTCGGCGAAGTGAACGAGGGCGTGCGCGTGCTCATGAGCGGACTGGACAGCGAACGCCTGGTCCTTTCCGGCGGTCCGCTCGGGCTGATGCAGGCGGCGCTCGATGTCGCGTTGCCGTACACGCGCGAACGCAAGCAGTTCGGCGCGCCGATCGGAACGTTCGGCGTGATGCAGGCCAAGATCGCCGACATGTACACGGCGCTGCAATCGGCGCGCGCGTTCGCCTATCTGGTCGCGAAGGATTACGACAGCGGCGTCAAGTCCCGCATCGATCCGGCCTCGTGCCTGCTGCACGCCTCGCGCAGCGCGGTCGAAGTGGCGCTCGAAGCAATCCAGTGTCTCGGCGGAAACGGCTACATCAACGACTACCCGACCGGACGCCTCCTGCGCGACGCCAAGCTCTACGAAATCGGCGCCGGCACCAACGAGATCCGCCGCATGCTGATCGGCCGCGAGCTGTTCCACGGCAAGAGCTGACCGGTTTCGTCTTCGATCCCGGGCAGCGGATGCTCAACCTGGCGTCGGCCCCCGAAACGGGATATGGGTTCAGCGCTGATCGACTGCATCGACGGCCGGGTCCTCGGCCGGGAACCTGGACAACCATTGGACGGGCTGGCTGATGCTTCCGTGGCGGGTTTCCCCAGTTGCCGACGTGCGCCGGCACCGTCGCGGCACGTGTCGGGCAATGGCAAAGTCCAAAACCGCTGCGCTTCGACGTCCCTCGATCGTCTCCGCAAACGGTTTCCGCCGCGCCCGGCCGTGCACGGTTTTCGGTCCGTCGCCTGTCCCGAGATGTATGATCAAAGCAGTGTCCCGCCAATATCGGAATTTGCGATGGTGCGAACAGGCGCGCGCAGTCGATCGGCCAAGCCTCCATGGAGTGAGGTGCTGGGCGACCGTTGCACCATGATCGCGGAAGCATTGCGACTGCACGACACCGAGACGATGGCGCACGGGTTGCGGGTTCGCGCAATCAGCGAGTACCTGGGTACCGCGATGCAGCTCGACGCTGCCGCGGCGGACATCCTCGCCAAGGCGAGCGCGCTGCATGACGTCGGCAAAATCGCGTTCGAATCGGAATTCATCCGCTCCGAACAGGGCTACACGGCATCGGAACGACGTCGCATGGAGTCGCACGTACAGATCGGGGAGCAGCTTCTGGATATCGCCGATCCCGATGAATTCCGGGTGATCGCATTGCTGGTCGGCCAACACCATGAACGCTGGGACGGAACCGGGTACCCCAGGGCGCTCCGCGGAAGCCGAATCCATCCTCTGGCGCGGGTCTTGAGTGTCGCAGACGTGTTCGACGCGTTGGCGAGTATCAGATCGTACCGTCCGCCGTGGTCCGAAGAGCGCATCCGCGCTCACTTCTTCGAAAACCGCGCCGGCCAGTTCGACCCCGACGTTGCCGAATTGCTTCTGGATCGCTACGCCGGCTGCGATTCCGCCCGAATCTCGGCGTTGCCGGCTTCGTCGCCGGACTAGGGTCCCTCTGATCAACCTGACGCAGCTGTCACCCTGTCTGTCTGTGTGCAGATCGCGGCGCGTTGGCGCAGGAAGACTGGCCGTCCTTCAAGCCAGCGCAACAACGAGCTGCGCGCAGAGGGGCCTGTCATGTGAATATTCAAGGTAAAGGTGGCTTCTGAAACCCATGACAACTGTGCCAGGTTGATCAGAGGGTCCCTAAGCCGGCGAGATCACCGTTTGCCGCGCCGCAACAGGCCCTGCGATAATGGGGGTCTGGCACGGCTCGCGCCGTCATTTTTCTTCCGGAGGTCCTGCATGTCCGACATCGTCATTGTCGGTGCCAAGCGCACCGCAATCGGTTCCTTTCTCGGTCAGTTCACCGGCGTTCCGACCACGACGCTCGGCGCCACCGCCATCGGCGCGGCGCTCGCGCAATCCGGCGTCGCGGCGGCCGATGTCGGCGAGGTCATCATGGGC
>JBAVZT010000181.1:0-9050 GCA_049588955.1 Rhodanobacteraceae bacterium
GCGGGCGACCGAGCGCGGACGGCGAGCGCCATTCGTCGTGCTTGGCACCAAGTATGCGGGTGCCGACGATGCCGGCGTAAAGCCCGGTCATCGCGGGCCGGTCGAAACGCGGATCGGGACCGACTTCCGGCGGAATCAGCGAGCCCGAACGCGTCGTATCGGATGCCGCGAGATAGGCGTACATGTAACCCTGCAAACGATCGCGCAACGCGCTTTCGGCTGCATCGTAGAACCCGCGATCGAGCGCAAAAAAAGCCAACCCCAGGAACGCGGCCAGCGCAAATCCCGCGGCTGCAACCGAGCGCGCGTGCAGCGACAGGGGGCGCGCCACGAAATCCCCCGTCAGACGGTTCCTGGCGACGCTTCGCTGGCGACCGATTCCTCCGGGCCGGGCTCGTTGCGTTCAAGGGCGAACCGGTAGCCGCGACCGCGCACGGTCTCGATCGGCTTGATCGTGTTTTCCGGGTCGAGTTTGCGGCGCAAGCGACCTATGAACACCTCGAGCACGTTCGAATCCCGATCGAAATCCTGCTGGTAGATATGCTCGGTCAGGTCGGCCTTGGAAACCAGTTCACCGGCATGCAGCATCAGATATTCGAGTACCTTGTACTCATAACTGGTCAGTTCGACCGGCGTGTCATTGACCGCGATGGTTTGCGCCGTAGTGTCGAGAGTGATCGGCCCGCACTCGAGCAGGGGCCGCGACCAGCCGCTGGCACGGCGCACCAGCGCATTCAGACGCGCGAGCAGTTCCTCGACATGAAAAGGCTTGACCAGATAATCGTCAGCACCGTTCTTGAGACCCTGCACCTTGTCCTGCCAGGAGGTACGCGCGGTCAGGATAAGGATCGGATAGCGCTGACCGTCCTCGCGCAACTGCTTGACCAGGTCCATGCCCGACAACTTGGGTAGTCCAAGATCGATGATCGCCACATCGAACGGTACTTCGCGGCCCAGAAACAGCCCTTCCTCGCCGTCGCCGGCCGCGTCCACCGCAAAACCATCGCGTTTCAATCGGGCTGCGAGTGTTTCGCGCAACGGCGCTTCGTCTTCCACCAGCAATACGCGCATGATGTGTTCTCCATGTTTGGCTACGCCACGCGGGCGGAATGCCGCAACCGACCCGAACAGTGTGATGAACTCCCACGCCGGAGCCGAACGCCACTGCGATAGCGATCGTCGCCGCCGAACCCTCGTTGCTCCGGAGGCGCGCACTCATTCCTCGGCTGCGACCTGTACCACGCGCACCTGTCCGTCTGGCGTCAAGACCTTGATCCGATAAACCTTGTGCTTGCCGAGCCGCAAGGTCTGCACACCGAGAATCTTGCCGTGGGTCTCGCGCTGGACGCGCGCGACCGCGGCTTGCACACTGATCTCCCGTGCCACACCGATGGTTGCAGTTGCGACCAGCACAAGCGTCGCCAGCGACAGACCCAGAGCGCGTGTGCAACGGCAGAACATACCTCGACAACCTGACCTAGCGACCCAGCCGGTTGCAAAAATTCGCCCCCGGTTCGAAGCAGTGTCGGCAGCAGGCTTTGAATTTGCGCTGAATTAAGGCTTCCCCGCCGACCTCCGGCACGCGGCGTACCGTTTTTCGCCCAAACACGGCCGCTCAAACGGATCTAGCGAGTTCTGCGTGGCGAAAGCACCCGAGCAGGTGGTCGTTGACCATGCCGCTCGCCTGCATGAATGCATAGCAGATGGTCGGGCCGACGAAGCGGAACCCCGCCTCGCGCAAGCTTGCGCTCATGCGTTCGCTGGGTCCGGTTTGCGTCGGAATTTCGCTCGGCACTCGCCGGCGGTTTCTGATGGATTTGCCGCCGACGCGGGCCCAGAGCGCGGCATCGAGACTTCCATGCCAATCGATCAGGCGCAGAGCGGCGCTGGCATTGCCGCGAATCGCCGTCATCTTGCGGCGGTTGCGGATCAAGCCCGGATCGCACAGCCGTTTTTCGAGCGTGGCATCGGACATGCGCGCGACCCGTTCGATGTCGAAGTGGTGGAATGCTTCCCGGTAGTGTTCGCGCTTGTGCAGGACCGTGCGCCACGACAGGCCCGCCTGTGCGCCCTCAAGACACATCAGTTCGAACAACGCGCGGTCGTCGTGCAACGGGGTACCCCATTCGCAATCATGATAGGCGCGCATCAGTTCGTCTTCACCCTCGGCCCACGGGCAGCGCTGGCGTTTGCTCATACCGTCCATCCATCCGCAGTTTGCGCCGACACCGAAAGAGTACCCCGCGTATGTCGACGGTCGCGCAGGACGTGCGAACCAATTCGATTACGGATTGCATTTGACCGCGTATATTACGCGGCCCTCTCCCTACTGCGACTAGCCGCCCGCCAATCGCGTATTGCCGATGCCACGCCTTGATGCCCGTTTTGCCGCGCTTGGTGCACTGGTCCTGCTGACTCTGATCTGGAGTTACAACTGGATCGTGATGAAACAGGTCCTTCGTTATGCGGGGCCGTTCGATTTTGCCGCGTTGCGTTATGTTTTCGGCAGCGCCGTGTTGTTCACGGTCCTCGCCGTTCGCGGCGACCCCTTGCACCCGCCACCGCTGCTGCAGACGATGCTGATCGGACTTGCCCAGACGACGGGATTTCAGGCACTGGTGCAACTGGCGCTGGTTCACGGCGGCGCCGGCAGGACCGCACTGCTGGCCTTCACGATGCCGTTCTGGTCGGTGCTGCTGGCCTGGCTGCTTATCGCGGAACGACCATCTAGGCGCCAGGTACTCAGTCTGGCAATGGCGCTCGCAGGCCTGGTCCTCATCCTCGAACCCTGGCATGAGCTCGGCGGCGCGCCAAGTGCGGCGCTCGCGATCGGCGGTGGTGTGTGCTGGGCCACCGGCGTGGTTTTGTCCAAGCGTCTGTTCGCGCGAGGCCAGGTGGGCGTCTTGTCGCTGACTGCGTGGCAAATGCTGGCCGGTACCGTCGGTCTCGTGCTGATCGCGGTGGTTGCCGACGAACCGCCGGTGCAGTGGTCGCATTACTTCATCGGGGCGTTGATCTACAACGGCATATTGTCATCGGGCATCGCCTGGCTGCTGTGGTCGTTCATCGTCGAGCGCCTGCCGACGCCGATCGCAAGCCTGTCGAGTCTGAGCATTCCGATTACGGGCGTGCTGCTGGCATGGTGGCTGCTCGGCGAACACGTGTCCGCACTCGAAGGTTGCGGCGTCGTGCTGATCGCAACCGCATTGCTGGTGGTGAATGCGCGGCGCAGGTCCGCGACTGAACGATACAAACCGTTCGCGCCCGATTGATGACGGAGCTCGCGACCGGGCGCTTCGGGTCGTGATTCCGACTCAGTGCCACGGCAGGTCGTCGAGATCGACGTTGCCGCCCGACAGGATGATGCCGACCCGGCGCGACGCAAACTGGTCGCGATAACGCAGCACGGCAGCAAGCGCAATCGCGGCGGACGGTTCGACGATGATCTTCAGGCGGCTCCAGATCAGGCGCATCGCGGCGACCGTGTCGTCGTCGGCTACCGTCAGTACCGTGACGTGGTGCTGCGCGAGCAGCGTGAAGTTGATCGGTCCGATCAAGGCGCGCAGACCGTCGCAGAGTGTGTCGGGCGCAAGATCGCTTACGCGTTCGCCGCGACGCAGCGATTCGGCGGCATCGGCCGCACCTTCGGGTTCGGCCGCAAATATCCGTGCCCCTGGCGCGCGCGCGGTGGCGACGATCGCGCTGCCACCGATCAGACCACCGCCGCCGATCGGCGCAATCAACGCATCGATCGGGGCGCACTCGTCGATGAACTCCAGTGCGGCAGTTCCCTGTCCTGCGATGACATCGGGGTTGGTATACGGATGGATCAACGTGGCGCCGGTCTCAACGCGCACGCGTTCGGCCGTGGCTTCGCGCGCGGCCAGGGTCGGAGCGCAGCGATGCAAGGTTGCGCCGTACGCCTCGATCGCGGCGACCTTTGACGCGACCGCCGCTTCCGGGACGACGACATGGGCATCGATTCCACGCGTTTTCGCCGCGAGCGCCAGTGCCGCGCCGTGATTGCCCGATGAATGCGTCACCACCCCGCGCATTGCGACCTCGTCGGGCAACGACCACACCGCGTTGCAGGCGCCGCGGAACTTGAACGCGCCGGTGCGCTGGAAGTTTTCGCACTTGAACAGCAATTCGGCGCCGCTCGTCGCATCGAGCGAACGCGAGCGCAGGACCGGCGTGCGATGCGCATGCATCGCCAGACGCTGCGCAGCTTGCTCAATGGCAACCAGATCGAGTTTCGAGTCCGTCACGGGCAGGGCCTGAATTCGCGCACGCCGCACGCCTCGCGTATCAGTCGCAAGATCATGCACCGGGGCCGCTTCACAGCAGTGCGATGATCCGTCTTTCGCCCCGAATTGCAAAGACGGCGTAACGAGCTTTCCCGGGCGGCAACAGCCATCCGGGTTCGGCAGCGGCTTCTGCTGCCCGGTCCGGCCGCCTCGATGCCGGATCGAAACCGCAGTCGCGACCGGGAATCGCGAACGGCGTCACAGTTTGACCATCAAACTGGCGAACGCGGTCTTGTGTGGCGGCACAATGCGCAAAGTCACCTCATACTGCGCGCCAAAATCGACATGGACGGTCGACGGTCACTGGCGCTCGGCACACGGTCCTCTTGGATTCCCCCTGTTCCTACGACCGCCGGGCGCCAGCTTTTTCACGGGTGAAGTCGAGCACGTCTGTGCCGATGCGGCGCCCTCCCGGAACGCACGACCGGCCCCTGAACCCGATCATCGGCGCAAACCATCCGCTGATGTTCGACGCCGTGCGTTGTTGGGGTTGCAGTCTGACCGATGGCGGGCATCGCGCCAAATGCGACTGATCGATCGGATCGGCTAGACTGTGCACGGTTATCGGGTCGCGCTTCGGAGCGGGCCACGGAAAAGCCCTGAGCGCGAGCGAGAGAGCCATGTATTCCCACGACGTTATCGTGATCGGCGGTGGCCATGCGGGCACCGAGGCCGCGCTTGCGGCCGCCCGCAGCGGTGCGCGCACGCTGCTGCTGACTCACAGCGTCGAGACCATCGGCCAGATGAGCTGCAATCCGGCCATCGGCGGCATCGGCAAGGGCCACCTGGTCAAGGAGATCGACGCGCTCGGCGGTGCCATGGCGCATGCGGCCGATCGCGCGGGCATCCATTGGCGTCGTCTGAATGCTTCGAAGGGGCCGGCCGTGCGAGCCACACGATGCCAAGCCGACCGCGTGTTGTACAAGGCGGCGATCCGACAACTGGTCGAAGCGCAAGCGAACCTGCGGGTATTCCAGGAAGCGGTCGACGATTTGCTGATCGAGGGCGAGCGCGCGGTCGGCGTCGTTACCGCAAGCGGTCTCGTGTTTCATGCGCCGGCGGTGGTGCTGACCGCCGGTACGTTTCTCGCGGGCCGGATCCATATCGGTCTGACCGATCAGGCCGGCGGTCGCGCCGGCGACGCGCCAGCGGCTCGGCTCGCTTCACGCATGCGCGAATTGCCCTTCAGCGTCGAGCGCCTGAAGACCGGCACACCGCCAAGACTCGACGGGCGCTCGATCGACTATCAGGATCTCGTCGAACAGGCCGGCGACGATCCGACGCCGGTATTCTCGTTTCTCGGCGATCGCGGCGAGCACCCGCGGCAGGTCTCGTGCTGGATCACGCGCACTACGCCACGAACGCACGACATCATCCGCGGTGCGCTCGATCGTTCACCGCTCTACAGCGGCCGGATCGAAGGTGTCGGCCCGCGCTACTGTCCGTCGATCGAGGACAAGGTAGTGCGCTTCGCCGATCGCGAATCGCACCAGATCTTCGTCGAACCGGAAGGGCTCGCGACCCACGAAATCTATCCCAACGGTATCTCGACCTCGCTGCCATTCGATGCACAACTGGCATTGGTGCAATCAATTCCGGGGTTCGAGCGTGCGCACATCACGCGCCCGGGCTATGCGATCGAGTACGATTTCTTCGATCCGCGCGGACTCAAGCATTCGCTCGAAACCCGTTGCATCGGCGGCCTTTATTTTGCCGGCCAGATCAACGGCACCACCGGCTACGAGGAAGCCGCGGCGCAGGGGTTGATCGCCGGGCTCAACGCGGCACGCGCGGTAGCGGACAAGGACGCCTGGTGCCCTCGGCGCGAGGAAGCCTACATTGGCGTGCTCATCGACGACCTGGTGACCAACGGCACCAGTGAGCCTTACCGGATGTTCACCTCCCGCGCCGAATATCGACTGCATCTGCGCGAGGACAATGCCGATCTGCGCCTGACCGAAATCGGTCACGAACTCGGCTGCGTGGCCGGGAAACGTCATGCGACGATGTGCCGCACCCGTGATGCCATCGCGCTTGAGAGCGAACGTCTGCGCGGCTTGTGGGCGACCCCGGCGAATGCGCTGGGGAATGCATTGGTGCGGACCCTGGAGGTGTCCTTGACGCGCGAGACCGTTGCCCACGACCTGTTGCGCCGGCCCGAACTCGGGTACGGCGCCTTGATGCGCGTGCCCGGAATCGGCCCCGGAGTCGACGATGCGCGGGTCGCCGAACAGGTCGAGATCAGCGCGAAATACGCCGGTTACCTCGAGCGCCAGCGCGAAGAAATCGCGCGCAACCAGCGGCACGCGCAAACGAGCATACCGTCCGGGTTCGATTTCGACCAAGTGCGTGGACTGTCGTCCGAAGTGCTGTCCAAACTCAACGCGACGCGCCCCGTCGACATCGACCAGGCTTCACGGATTGCCGGGGTTACACCAGCAGCGATTTCATTGTTGCTGGTCCATTTGCGACGCACCGATCGCCAGGTCGCCTGATACGCCGCTGTCCGCGCGGCAATGTCAGGCAACGCGAACGGACGGATTCCTGCCGGTTCTCGGTGCAAGACGGCGCGAGCAGGGAGAAGTCGCCTCGGTGGGACGGTCAATGCCGCATCACGCAGAAAGATCCCGCGAAATTACCTGGCAACGCGTAACAAAACGATGCAAGATGTGTCGTGACGGGTCGTCGACCCGGGCCGCGCACCGAGAAAGTCCAGCGCGGACTTTTTCAGCACCTCGCCTCGGACACAGCCCATTAACCCGCCTTCGCCTGCGCGCGCTTCAACGCATCGACGGCATCGTCGTACAACGCCATGGCCTCATCGTCGGTCAGTGTGGTGCCGTCGGAATTGCGGTTCACGAGTACCGTGCCGTCCTCCTCCCAGCCGACGCGGGTGGTCGCCCCGCCTTCGTTGCGCACCAGTTCGAGCGGCTTGCCATTCTTGAACGCGTATTTGATCGACGTTTGGCCACCCTTGTCGTGCAAGATGGTCACCCGCATGAACTTGATTCGGCGCTGGCTGATGAATGCATCCCAGGCAATCGAGGCGGTATCCGTCGTATAGGTGCCCGCGATCCTCTTCATGCCGCCGATATCGGCCTGTATTTTCTTGTATTCCGCATCCATCTTTTCGCCAGGCGTCGCTTCGGCATTCAGCACGATCTGGGCGCTGGCTCCTGCGCCGCCGGTCAACACCGGTGAGTTGAGTGCAGGTACGAAATGACGATCGCCGTCGGTCAAGGTGACATTGACCACATAGGTTCGCCCCGCATCGATCTTGGACGGATCAAAATCGAGTGTGAATTGATACGGTGGTTGACCGCTGACCACGTCGGTCTTTTCCGCGATCGGTATCTCGGGTTGCGCGATATCGACGAGCTTGATGTCGAGTTTCGCTCCGTCACCGATCGGAATCGGGTCATGCAAGGCAACGGTTCCGTTGATGACGTGGCCGATCGGTTGCAGCGCCTTCGGCGATTGCGACTGCTGCGGGTGATCCTGCGAGTTGCATCCCGCCAGCAGGGTCACTATCAGCAATGCCTGGAAAGAAAACTTGCGCATGGCATCTTCCTCCAAAAAAGTAAGACGAAACCAATCGTAGCTCTAGCTCAAGCATAGTGCCCCCGAAATGAATGGTCGATAGCGGGCCGAACTATCGCACCCGCTCCGGGACGATTTCATTGCAAACCGGGAAATATGCCGCAAATCAACGAGTCGCGTGTGCTCGAAATGGCGGATCCGGATCCGGGCCGCACTGGAAAACCGCCGGTGCCCATGTGCGTCCGAACCCGTTCAGGCCCTCCTTGGACCGATCATCGAGCTCGCATGATACCGATCTCGGGGCGCCCGATGCCATCCGGGCGCTCTGCAAGGGCGTTTCACCGTTATGCTTGCACCATGTCGTCGCCACTTGAACTCGAATTGCTGGATGGTCCGACGCTGCCGCAACAGCGTTGGCGTCTGGTCAATCCGTTCCGCATCGGTCGCGCTGCCGGCAGCGAACTGGACCTTCTGGAACCGAGCATTTCCCGTCGCCACGCGGTGATCGAGGCTGAAGGCGAGGGTTGGCTGGTGCGCGATTGCGGCAGCCGGCTCGGCACGCGACTGAACGAATTGCCGCTGGTGGCCGCGATACCGGCCGCGCTGCGCCCCGGCGACGTGCTCAGTGTTGGCCCGTGGCGATTCCGGGTCGAGGCAGGCAGCGCCACGCCAGCGATCGATGCCGACGTGGCCGACGTCGCGCAGGCAAGCATCAGTCTGGTCAGCGGCACCGGCAATCTCGCGGAGCAGCGTCTGGCATTGCTGTTGCGCTATGCAGGCGATGTGGTCGCTGCAGTCGACGAGCAATCGCTGGCCGATACACTGGCCGAATATGCACTGCTCGGTTCAGGTTATGCGCGCGCGGCTGTGTTGTGGCGAGACGGGGACAAGGTCAACGTGCGCAGCCAGCGTCCTGAACCGCGCTCCGGCGAACCGGATCTGCCGTTCAGCCGCTCGCTGATTGCTTCGGCCGAGAGCGGCGAGGTCGCCTGTCTTGCCGCGGCTGGCGGTGCCGCCCTGAATCAGAGTCTGGTGGGTCTGCCGCTGCGACGCGCCTTGTGCGCGGCGTTGGTGCTCGACGGACAGCCTGAGGCATTCCTGTACCTGGATTCGGATCGCCCGGCCGGTCTGCGCCACAGCGATGCGCCATCGTTTTGCCACGCGCTGGCGCGACTGGCGGCGCTCGCCCTGTCGAACCTGCGT
>JBAVZT010000182.1:0-1584 GCA_049588955.1 Rhodanobacteraceae bacterium
GAGTAATCGGCTTCCATGGTGGCGTCCGGCTGTAGGCGAAGGCCGTGGACGGCGAGCTGAGTATGCACCGCGGCGAGACGGTCGCGCGCGCGATCATTGCCGGCGGTGATACCGGCAATCATGCCGATGCGGCGATGCCCGAGCGCCACCAGGTGATCGGCCAGGGCGCGTGCCGCCTTACGGTTGGAAAAGCCGATATTCGGCCGCCGTAGGTGCGGGTTGTAAGCCCAGATGTTTGCGTAAACGACGCCGGCCCGCTCCACCGCCTGGTAGGCCGCATCGGTGTGATCGTTGCCAACCAGCAGAAGGCCTTCGACGCCGCGTTCGAGCAGTCGCTGGACCTGGATGGCCTCCGCGTCGAGGTCGTAGTTAGAGACCGCGACCAGCAATGTATATTCGGCGGCCTGCAACTCACGTTCGAAGGCATTGATGCTGGCGGCGAAAATCGCATTGTTCAGGGTCGGGATGACCGCGCCGATGGTGTAGGTCCGGTTGGAGGCAAGCGCCCGCGCGCCAGCGTGCGGGTAGTAGCCGAGCTGCGCCATGACGGCCGCGACATGTTCGCGCAGCGCCGGCTTGACCAGCGGGGAGCGGTTGAGGACGCGCGACACTGTCGCCGTGGAAACGCCGGCGTGCTGTGCAATGTCGAGTTGCGTCGGTT
The DNA here is from genome assembly GCA_049588955.1 of Rhodanobacteraceae bacterium. Taxonomy (GTDB): domain Bacteria; phylum Pseudomonadota; class Gammaproteobacteria; order Xanthomonadales; family Rhodanobacteraceae; genus Dokdonella_A. The sequence continues at coordinate 662 of JBAVZT010000182.1, forward strand.
GGCGTTTGCCCTCGACCACGTGTTTTCCCCCGGCGATTGACAGGCGGCGCCTGCTGGCTCAATCTACCGCAAAATTGTAAGCGCTTACAAAGCGCAAATTCAGGGAGGAGATGATCGGCGTGATCCTTAGCGCCAGCTCCGTAGCGCCGTCGCCGGCCACGCCCGCGCGGCTGCTTCTTCGCGTCCGGCGAGGAGGGGCCTGCCGCCCATGAGCGTCATCTTCATCCTGTTCTGGATCACCTTTGGCGCCTTTGTGGCTGACGTCCTGCTGGGCAAATTCGGCGTCGTCAGCGGCGGCGAGATGAATTAGATACTCGGCTACGTCAGCCATTTCCTGCTGCTCGCGCTTGCCGCCGTACTTTTCACCGCCGAATGTCTGCGTCGCGAGGCTCTACGCGACGGTGCGCGACGAGCCGCCGATACTCCGATCGATTCAAAAACTTCAACAAACTGAAACCGGGAGGTAATGCCATGGACGACGTCAAGAAACACCGTATCGATCGCGCGCTCAGCGAGATCGACCACATGCAGGAACGCGCACCGGCTGCGAACGAGGAGCTTCGTTCGGAATCGCGCCGGCGCTTTTTCGAACTAACCGCGAAATACGGCTTCACGACCGCGATCGTGGCGGCCGGCGCCGGCACGTTGCTGTCGGGAAAGGCCGCCGCGCAAACCGCGCAGGAGGAGAGCGGCCGGGAAAAGGACGCCAAATATAAGATCACGCTGGCGACCGAATACCGCATCGGCACCACGCGCTCCTATCCGATGATCCAGCTCAACGTGAAGGAAAATCTGCAGAACTTCAGCAACGGCAAAATCTACGTGAAGCTGCAGCCGGGCGGCGCGCTCGGCATTGGCAGCGCGCTGGCGCAGAAGGTGCAGGCCGGCACGATCGAAATCGGGCAATTCAGCCTGTCCAATTT
>JBAVZT010000183.1:0-2888 GCA_049588955.1 Rhodanobacteraceae bacterium
CCGCTCAGCGAGGCCGGCGTCGCGCTGCAATCGCTCGGCTACAAACCGGCCGAGATTTCGCGTCTGATCCGCGACGCGTCCGCGCCGGGCGACAGCGCGGAGGACATCATCCGCAAGGCACTCAAGGCGGCATTGCGATGAAGCGTGCACCGGGCCCAACCCGATGAACAACCAGCCTCCCGATGAGAAGATCACGCGCTCGCGGGTGTCGGCGCTGGTGCTCGGGGCCATCGGTGTCGTTTACGGCGACATCGGAACGAGCCCGCTGTACACCATCAAGCAGACCTTTGGCGAGCATGGCGTCTCCCCGACCACGCCGAACGTGCTCGGCATCCTGTCGCTGGTGTTCTGGGCGCTGGTCCTGGTGGTATCGGTCAAGTATGCGACCTTCATCATGCGCGCCGACAACAAGGGCGAGGGCGGCATCATGGCGCTTACAGCGCTGGCTCAGCGCAGCGTGCGGGCGAGCCGCCGCGCGCGCTGGTGGATCGTCATGCTCGGCCTGTTCGGTGCTGCACTTTTTTTCGGCGACGGCGTGATTACGCCGGCCATCTCGGTGCTCGGCGCGGTCGAGGGTCTCGAGATTGTGGCGCCGCGACTCGATCACTGGGTCGTGCCGATCGCCGCATTGATCATCGTGCTGCTGTTCGCATTCCAGAATCGCGGCACCGGCAAGGTCGGTGCGGTATTCGGCCCGGTCATGGTGTTGTGGTTTCTCACGCTCGCCGTGCTCGGCATCTGGCATATCGCCGAGCATCCGGGGGTGCTGCGCGCGTTGTCGCCGTACTACGCGATCGAGTTCTTCATTCATCAACGCTGGGTGGCGTTTTTCGCGCTCGGAACCGTGATCCTCGCAATCACGGGCGCCGAGGCGCTGTATGCCGACATGGGTCACTTCGGCAAGAAGCCGATCCGCTATTCGTGGTTCTTCTTCGTGCTGCCGGCGCTCACGCTCAATTATTTCGGTCAGGGTGCCCTGGTCATTTCCGACCCGAAGGTCATCCAGAATCCGCTGTTCCTCATGGTGCCGCCGATGTTGCTGGTGCCCATGCTGGTGCTGGCGACGGCTGCGGCGGTGATTGCTTCGCAGGCGGTGATTTCGGGCGCTTTCTCGGTGACGCGCGAGGCGATCCAGCTCGGCTTTCTGCCGCGCATGCAGGTGCGCCATACCTCGCGCGAGCAGATGGGACAGATCTATCTTCCCTGGATCAACCGCATGCTGCTGGTGCTCACGCTCGCGGTCGTGCTCGGATTCCGCTCTTCGGACAATCTCGGTGCGGCCTACGGCATCGCGGTGGTCGGCACGATGACGATCGATTCGATCCTGGTCATGATCGTGCTGCGCCGCATGTGGAACTGGGAGCGCAGCAGGGTTGCCGGACTCGGAGCGCTGTTCCTGTTCGTCGATCTGGCGTTCCTGACGGCCAATGCGGACAAGGTCGAACACGGCGGCTGGTTCCCGCTGGTGCTCGGCGCCGTGGTTTTCACGCTGATGGCGACCTGGCGGCGTGGTCGCGAACTGGTCGTGCGCGAAATAAAGCAGGGCGGCCTCACGATAGGACCCTTCATTACGTCGATGGCGGCGCACCCGCCGCTGCGTGTGCCGGGTACGGCTGTGTTCCTGACCGCGAATCAGGGCGGCGTTCCGCACGCGTTGCTGCACAACCTCAAGCACAACAAGGTGCTGCACGAGCGCAACGTCGTGCTGACCGTCGAAGTGCTGGAAACGCCGACCGCCGAGGACGACGAGCGTGTCGAGGTCGAGCCGCTCGGCGACGATTTCTACAAGGTGACGTTGCGCTTCGGCTTTGCCGAGGACCCGGATGTCCCGGCGCAGCTCGCCGGCGTCAAGGATTGCGGCTTCCCGTTCGACATGATGGACACGACGTTTTTCCTGAGCCGCGAGAGCATCGTCGCGACCGATCGCGCGGGCATGCCGTTGTGGCGCGACAAGCTGTTCGCGTTCATGCAACGCAATGCATTGCCGGCGACCGCGTTTTTCCAGATTCCCGGAAACCGGCTGGTCGAACTCGGCACGCAGGTGGAGATCTAGGGCCGAGGGCGAGCCGGTAGGATGGGTTGAGGGGAGCGGGTGAGCCGGTAGGATGGGTTGAGCGCAGCGATACCCATCGCACCCAAGCCCGACCGCATGGTTTCGCTGCATTCAATCCATCCTGCAAGTCTCGGCAGATGCGCCGCGGCAGGATCGATCCACCCAGTGCGCGGCGAAACCCGCATAATTGCCCTCACCTGGGCTCTTGGCCCTCGGCTCTCAGCCCTCACACATGTCCGATCGCCTCACATCGCCAGATGCCAGCCCCGACGAGGTTATGGTCGAGACCTCGATCCGCCCGCAGCGACTGACCGAGTACCTCGGCCAGCAGGCGGTACGCGATCAGTTTTCGATCTATATCGAGGCCGCGAGGCGGCGCGTCGAGGCGCTCGATCACGTGTTGATCTTCGGTCCTCCGGGCCTCGGCAAGACTACCCTGAGCCACATCATCGCCAACGAGCTCGGGGTCAATCTTCGTGCAACCTCGGGACCGGTGCTCGAACGTCCGGGCGATCTGGCCGCACTGCTGACCAACTTGCAGCCGCGTGACGTCCTGTTCGTGGACGAGATCCATCGCTTGTCGCCGATCGTCGAGGAAGTCCTGTATCCGGCGCTCGAGGATTTCCAGATCGACATCATGATCGGCGAAGGACCGGCTGCGCGCTCGATCAAGCTTGACCTGCCGCCGTTCACACTGGTCGGCGCGACCACGCGTGCGGGCCTGCTGACTGCGCCGTTGCGCGACCGTTTTGGAATTGTCGCGCGGCTCGAGTTTTACGATGCGCTCGAACTCGCCGCGATCGTCCGGCGCGCCGCGAAGATTCTCGGCATCGAT
>JBAVZT010000184.1:0-2585 GCA_049588955.1 Rhodanobacteraceae bacterium
GAATATCAACGAGGCGATGAACAAAATAATGAAAACGATGAACAGGATCTTGGCGATTCCGGCCGACGCGCCGGCAATCCCGCCGAATCCCAAGGCGCCGGCAATCAAGGCGACAATCAGGAACACGAGCGCGTAATACAACATGGGGATCTCCTCATAGCCGTTGTTCCGGCACTACCCTCGACGCCGGGAGCGGCAAGCGGGGGCCGGCAGCCTGTCGATACAAGGGTCATGCCACCACAAGCGATGCACCAAGACGTTGAAGAGAAAAGTATTTTGCGGCGCGAGTCCGATCCGAATCAGGCAGCTTGCATGTCCATACAGGCACGCCAGTGCAAACTGCAAGGGCTCGAGCGAATTTGCCGACGGGCCCGAAGGAGCGCTCCTTGCCCAACAACAGGAAATCCCTGCCCATGTTCGAATCTGCAAACGGTCATGACCGCGCACGCATCCTTCTGGTCGATGACGAACCCAATGTCCTGCGAACCTTCCGTTACTGTCTGGAACAGACCGGCTATCGCGTGACGACTGCATCCGATGCCGGGCGTGCCGAGCAGCTGGTGCAGACCGACGTGTTCGATGTCTGCTTTCTCGATCACGGACTCGGTGAAACCAGCGGACTGGAGCTGCTGCCGGTGCTGCATCAGCATGCGCCATGGTTGAAGGTGGTAATGGTGACGGCGAACTCGACGATCGATACGGCCGTTGACGCGATGCGACTGGGAGCGGTGGATTATCTGGTCAAGCCGTGTTCGCCCGAGCAACTGCGTATCGCGGCGGCCAAGCAGATCAAGGCGCGTCGCCTCGAACAGCGCATCGAGATCCTGGAGCAGGAGCATGCGCCGACAAGTCCGATGGAAAGCGCCAGTCCGCTCATGAGCAGGGTACTGGAGACGGCGCGGCAGGTGGCGGGCACCGACGCAACTGTCTTGCTGACAGGTGAAAGCGGCACCGGCAAGAGTGTGTTGGCCCGGGCAATTCATGGCTTGAGCCGGCGCGCCGCCGGTCCTTTCGTTACGGTGAACTGCCCCTCGCTGTCGGCCGAGCTTCTGGAGAGCGAAATGTTCGGGCACAAGCGCGGTGCGTTCACCGGTGCGACCGAAAACCGTCTGGGCCGCGTGGATCTTGCCGAAGGCGGCAGCGTATTCCTGGACGAAGTCGGGGACGTGCCGTTGGCCTTGCAACCGAAACTGTTGCGTTTCATCCAGGATCGCGAATACGAACGCGTCGGCGATCCGGTCACGCGGCGTTGCGACGTGCGCATCATCGCCGCGACCAATCATGATCTGGTTGCGATGGTCGGGAGCGGAAGGTTTCGTGAAGACCTGCTTTACCGGCTCAATGTCATCAGCGTCGAACTGCCGCCGTTGCGCGAGCGTCCGGAAGACATCGAACGGCTTGCCGAGTATTTTCTGGCACGCTGTGTATCGATGCATGGACGCCCGGCGCGCGCCTTCAGCGCGCCCGCCCGCGACGCGCTGCGGGCGTATTCGTGGCCCGGGAATGTGCGCGAACTCGCCAATGTCGTCGAACGAGCGAGCATCTTGTGCAACGACGCCAATGTCGGCCTCGCGCACTTGTCGATCGCGCGCAACGGCAGCGAACGCCGCGCGCTGCCGCGCATCGGTGATGCGATCAAGCTGGAGGAAATCGAGCGCGCACACATTCTCGGCGTCATTGGCGCCAGCGCAACGCTCGACGCCGCCGCACGCACACTCGGCATCGATGCCTCGACGCTGTATCGCAAGCGCAAGCACTATGATTTGTAGTCGCCGCGGCATCGCGCCCATGGCGGAGCGGATCCTCCGAGACAGGCGTTGCGGGCACGCGCAACTGCGACAGCAACGGCAAAATGCGTTACCTTTGTGTTATCCGCGTGCGGCTTGGAGCCGCCGCAGGGGAGTCCCGACCGGCCAAAGGGATTGAGGCGGTACACCGGCACTCGCGGATGCGGTCTTTATCTTCATCTGAAGCAGGTCCGGCCATGATCGCCCAAACGGTTTCTCCACACAGGGTCCGCGGTTCGGTGGTCCCGATGCGTCTCGCGCTGCTGGTGGGGGTCGGCATTGTGGTGATTGCGGCCGCATGGTGGTTCTTCGGCCGCAACAGCACCACGGTGGTCACACCGGTGGCGCCGTCAGCGCAATCACCGGCGCCCGCGCAGACCAGTGCAACGCCACCAGTCGCGGAACTCCCGGTCGACCAGTTATACCAGCAGGCACGCGCTGCCATGGCGGATAACCGCATGGTTGCGCCTGCCGGCAACAACGCGCTCGAGGACTATCTGGCCATTCTGGCCAAGGACCCGACCAACACCGGGGCGCAGGATGCATTGCGCGAGCTGTTTCCGTTTGCCACCGGTGCCGCGGAGGATCAGATCAATCAGGGAAACTTCGACGAGGCCAATCGGATCATCGATCTGCTGGCGAAGGCCGATCCGAACAATTACTCGCTCACCATCCTGCGCAGCAAGCTCGATGCGAAAAAGAAATTGATCGAACGCGATCAGGCGCAACAAGCGACCACCGCGGCGCCTACCACCGCAACGGCAGAGCCGCCCGCTGCAACCGAGCCCGCAGCGACAC
>JBAVZT010000185.1:0-1641 GCA_049588955.1 Rhodanobacteraceae bacterium
CCCTTCGGGTCTTCTCCGCCGGCGGCTGCGATGCTCGGCACCGCGGACGGCACGAAGATCAAAAGCCACGGGCGCACGCGTCTTGCTGTTGCTCTTGGGTGCCATAGGTGGCGCTGGGGGACGGACGAAAAAGGCCCGCTGGGTCGGCGCGAGGGATCGCGCCGATTCCGTCGTCAGGCCAGGGATGGCCTGTCGGCGGAACCCTGCTAGGGCTCCGTGCGTCGGCCGAGAGAAGCCAGGTGCGTACCCTCGCGAGTAACAGGGCGCGAGAGAAACGAAGCAGGCGAGAGCTCAAGCCGCGAAGCGCGGAAAACGCTGCGCGATGTCGTTGCCGGTGAAATCGGCGACCCAGCCGGCCGGGTTGATGAACAGCCGAATCGCAACGAAGTACGGTTGCGGTCCCATGTCGAACCAGTGCGGCGTGCCGGCCGGGACCCCGATCAGATCACCGGCTTCGCAGAGCACGTCGTAGACCTTGTCGCCGATGTGGAGGGTGAATTGCCCGGCGCCGGCGACGAAAAAACGGACTTCGTCCTCCGCGTGCCGGTGTTCTTCGAGAAACTTGCTTCGCAGCATCGCGCGATCCGGGTGATCCGGCGTCAGGCTGATCACGTCGACGGTCTGATAGCCGTTCTCGGTCATGAGCCGATCGATATCCGCACGATAGGCGGCGATCACCTGTTCGGGACTCGCGCCCGGCTCGATCGGCTGCGCCGCAGCCCACCGCTCGAAGCGCACGCCGACGGCATTCAGTGCGTGCGAGATGTCCGCGTGCTCATCGTGCGTTGCCAGCGGCGTGTCGCCGTCGTTTTCCGAAAAAACGCGCAATCGGCTCATTGGTCCCTCACTCCCATCCGGCGCAGGTCCAGTTCGCATGCAAGCAGAAATTCGAAGGCGTCAAGGTGGCGCCGTGCTTCCGCCATGTCCTTCCCCCACGTGTAGATACCGTGGCCGTCTATCAGGTAGCCGTGCAGTGGTTTGTCCGCATCGAGCCAGGCATCCACGGCGCGTACGATATCCGGCATCTCCTGGCTGTTGGCGAACACCGGCAGATCAAGCGTGCCCGCGTGCGTGCTGATTCCTGCGATGGCCTTTTGCAGTTCCCAGCCCTGGAATCGAATCATTCCGTCTGCCGCATACAGGCGTGAGGCCACCGTCTGCACCGGCGAGTGCGTGTGCAGCACAGCGCCCGCGTCGGCGAAGCGCCGATAGACTTGCACGTGCAGGGCGGTTTCGGCGGACGCCCGCCGATCGCTGTCGATCGGTCGGCCTGCCAGATCGACCGCCATGACATCGTCCGCCGCGAGCAGCCCCTTGTCGCGACCGGAGATCGTGATTGCCGCATGCCCCACATCGAGGCGCATCGAAAAATTGCCGCTGGTTGCCGGCGTCCAGCCGCGCGCGGCCAGATCGCGGCCGGCGCGAACAATTTGCTGCGAGCAGGTTTTCAGCGTGGCATGGTTCACTTGGGATGATGTCATTTCAGATCGGATATCCGGCTCGCGGGTTGCCCTCGGCGCGCGCGACCGCTTGCGACGCAACGCGCAGCGCGTCCGGATTTACGATCAGGCAAGGCGCCGGGTAGTATCATTTGCCATCTTCGCAGATCAAGGTGATCGAAATCATGTCGGATACCAGGCC
>JBAVZT010000186.1:0-3009 GCA_049588955.1 Rhodanobacteraceae bacterium
AAGCAACGCATTGGGGGGTGGTCTCTACGTGGCCGGAAACCTGACGCTGGCCGGCAGCATTCTTCGCGACAACGTGGCCTTCTCGACCGTTGAATCCTACGGAAACGGCGGCGGCGCCTACGTGAGAGGTGGAGTGACCACGGAAGCCGCAACGATCACGGCCAATTCGGCCACCTATATCGGTGGCGGCCTGCTTGTCTCCAACTACCACAACGGCGACACCAGCAGTTTCATCGACAAGACCACGATCTCCGGCAATGTTGCGCAGGCTGGTGGCGGTCTCGCGATGGTGGGCAGCGAGACTTCCACGGTACGCAGCAGCACGGTCTCCGGCAACCGCGCGAGTTTCATTGTTGGCGGAATCCTTTCAGCTGCGCCACTCGATGTGCAGAACAGCACGATCGCATTCAATCAGGCCGCCGCCACCAATAACCTGAACGCAATAGCCGACGTCGGCCTGGCAATGGGTGCCGCCACGGCAAACCTGCAAAGCTCGATTGTCGCGAACAATCAGGTCTACCTGAGCCCTGTCCCGCGCGACATATCGGCATACGGGTCCGGCGCGAGCATCAGCGGCAACAGCAATCTGGTAACGTTCGCGGACACGCCGATGCCGGCCGACACGATCTACGCCGATCCGCTGCTGTATCCGCTCAGCAACAATGGCGGCCCGACCGAGACACATGCACTGCAGGACACCAGTCCCGCGATCGACGCCGGCAACAACAGCGCCGGCCTGAGTACCGACCAGCGCCTGCTTCCGCGCGTGGTCGGCGCCAATGCCGATATCGGAGCGTTCGAACGTCAGGGTCCAGGCGATTCCGACGTGATCTTCTTCGATGGTTTCGATTGAATCGCGTGCAAAAAAGGGCCGCGACACGGATTTGCGCGTCGCGGCCCGGCCAATTCGCCCCGTGAGTCTTATTGTGTACAGGCGCCGGAGATCTGCACCGGTGTCAGGCGCGTGTAGTCGCGCGTGCCGCTGCCGTATTCGGGCAAGCTCGATGCGTAACTGAATACCGCACTGTCGCACGACGTGAACTGGATCTGCATGATGCCCCACGACGGGCGATCGATCGCGCCGGGATCGAACGCATCGCCGAAGCTGCCGCCGGTGGTCAGGTAGGCGTTGTCCATGACCAAGGTATCGCCCTGGAGCGTTCCCTGCCCGAGGATCCAGGCCTGACCGCTGCCGTCCGGCGTATAGGTGTAGAAGTTCGCCACACCCAGGGTCTGTCCCTCGAACGGATACAACTCGACCATGATGCCTTCGCCGCCGCGGTCCGGATCGTACCAGCTGCCCGAGAAGCTGCCGTCGACCGCCGGTCCGATGTGGATCTTCACGACCTGCGCGCCTTCGCGCGTGAAATCGGCGGCGACCGGATCGAAGAAGATCCCGGCCGGATTGGTGCCGCCGAGGATGTTCACCGGCATGCCGTCCGGGTTGCCGACCGAACCGTTGTAACCGGGATGCTGCATGACCACGCCGCCTTCGGTCTCGCCGGTGTCGGGTGCGGTCTGGTTCAGAAATGCCGCGTCCATTTCGTTGTTGACCTCGGTGCCGGCGTCGCGCACCTGATTGCCGTTGACGACGATATCGAAGCTGCGCACGCTGCCGTCGTCGTTGAATACCGGATACGCCTCGGGATCGTCGTTGCCGATGAACGCATCGTTGGACGGGACCACCATGCTGGCGAACGTGAAAAACCCCTGGGTGTCGGGATCGAGATCGAACACCTGGGTGGCGCTGTTGCCGGGATCGAATACCGGCAAACCGGGAAAGCCGCTGGGCTCGGTGATCGTGGCATCCTGACCCGTTGGATCGGCGGCTTCGAACGCGCCGGTAACGGGCATCGTGTTGCCGTCCTCGGCGATGCGCTCCAGCTCCGGACTGGCCGCCGCGCCCATGTCGAACAGATCGAAACTGCCGTCGTGGAAGGCGACCCAGAATGGGGTCGTATAGATGCCGTTGGGCGGCGCGAGGCTGGTTATCGTCACGCGCACTGGAGTTGCACCGGCCGGCGCGGCCCCGAACAGCGCAACTGCGAGCAAGGCCGAGATGCCGCTTTTCAACGCAAGAATTCGTGAATTCATTGGAGGCTCCCGAGTGATCGTGGGTGATTAGTCCCGCCATCGCCCGCCTCCCCCCTTCGCAACCTGAACATTCGTTCAGCGCAAAGCCTTCATGTCATCCATCGCCGACTCGTCCGTTGTCAGCGAGTGGGCGGCTTTGCATCCACGGCGAATCTGCCTGAATCACCCGCGTGCCATTCAACACGGCAGCACACTCCCGCACCACGCCAGACGAACCGATTTCAGCGATGCGTGCCAAGGCTCGCCAGCCGGTCCTCGTCGCGCAGCAGAAACAGCGCCACGCACGCGCCGAGCATCGGCCATGCGGCGAAAAACAAAAGATTCACGCGCTCGAACGCATGGAAATACTGTTGATACGACGACAGCGTCGAAGCAGCGTGCAACAGCAGAATCAAGCCATAGGTCCAGGTCTTGAACAGTCCCAGCGCAAACAGGGTAATCACGACCAGTTCCGCCGCCGCCATCACGTAGATCGGACCGTTATCGATACCGGCGATGCCGTAGAAGTGCTCGAGGATGCGCGACCCGTGCTCCGGTCGCACGAATTTGTCGATCGTCCACATCAACATCACGAGAGCGACGCTCAGACGCAGAATCAGCAGGCTGGCGCGCAAGCGCAAGGTGTTTCGGTCCATCGTTTCCTCCGTCGGGATCGAGACCGCAGTGGGGCCGGCATGCACCATAGCAGCGCGCCGACCATCCGGAGGCCGCAGACGTGCCGGCGAATTGAGGGTTGGCAGCGCGAATCGTCGACCGTAGCCCTCACCGCCAATGGCCCGCACGGATGGGGCTGGAGCTGCCCCGGTTCTTCGTGGCGCGCGACGCTTGCCCGCACTATGATGATCGCTGACTCCCGGCGAGACCGTGCGGCATCGGACCCATCAGAAGGGTCGTGAGTGGCTCGCGGGGCAATGG
>JBAVZT010000187.1:0-1716 GCA_049588955.1 Rhodanobacteraceae bacterium
GGTTGTGGACGGCGACCGACATCCTTGCCACTGAACGCTGCGCTCACACGGCGACGTTGCTGCCGAACGGGCAGGTGCTGGCGGCCGGCGGCGTCAGCGTCGGCAGTGCGCAGCACGATCACCACATACCGAGGGCAGAACTGTACGATCCAGCAAGCGGAAGCTGGACGCGCACCGACAACCTTCAACCCGGGCGCTATCTTCATACAGCGACGTTGCTGCACAATGGAAAGGTACTTGTCTCAGGAGGATACTCTGATGACGGCTTCCTTGCGCGCGCGGACCTCTACAAATCGGCGCCATAAGCGCTCGACATTCAATAGCGCGCCGTCGGCGACAAAAAACACGCGAAGATCCGGAGGTAGTTTGGGTAGAAGCGGGTTGACTTGGCAGGGGTCTGTCTTCACTTTTGAGACAAAGGAAGGCAAAGTCCGAGTGTCGGCGATCTACTTGCCAATGATCTTGACCAGCGCGCGCGCTTGCGACGACGGGCATCGAACTCGCCGTAGAAGAGGGGAAGAAAAAAGCTGCCGTAACGGATGCCGGAGCAACGGCCGGCTTGGAAAGCCCGTTCGTTCTGTCGATCCGCTACGGCAAAGGCTGAAATGATTTGCGAGGCGGCTGCGTTGTCTTCGCCGGAGCCATGCGGATCTGGCAACCTGCAGCTTACCCATGCCGCGGCGTACAAGCTGCGGACTGCGTGTCCTGCTTTTTCAAAAAGGCCGGCGTCTTATCGCGGGAGCTCGGCCGGACCGTACCATGCGGACGTCGGGCGGAGCGATTCGTCGGACGACATCTCCCAGTTGGTGATCCAGAACTGCGTTCCCCAATCGAAATGCCACCATTCATAGGGATAATTGGCAAAGCCCGCCTCGCGCATCATCCAGTAGAGCAACCGTCGGTTTCGTAGCGCCTCCACGTAGCTGAGCCCAACCTCTTTTTTCTCGATCGCGTGCCCGGCACACAGCTTCTCGAAATGCCCCGTATGGCTCACATCGTCGGGATCGTCGAACACGCTTCCCATGAAAAGGAATTCTCCCGTCTTGCGGATGCGCAACGTCAAGTCCACGGCTCCGCCCGTGATATGGGTTGGCCAGGTGCGCGAATCCGAATGATCGAATTCACGCGGATCGGAACAGTATTCCCCGGCAAACGCGACACAGTTCGCTTCGGTCGGATCGTCGAGGCTTTCTTTTCCCTTCTCGACGAAGAAATCCCAAAGCTCCTTCTGTAGGGCAAGGGGACGATACCCATTCAGCACAAAGAGTTCGACCCCCAATGGCAGGAGCCGCTCGTTTGCTTCGCTCAGCCGCTCTACGACCGAACGGCGACAGAAGACCCGTGCCGAGGCGGACGCAAAACTCCGGTGGTAGGGAGCGTTCAAGCCGTCGGTGCGCGCGTAGTATCCGTGGGCCGCTATGCCCCATTCTATCGGGTCGACCAGAGCTTCACGGCTCCGAGGATCGCTCAAGTCCACGGGAACATTCTCGTAGTCGAGCGCGGTCGGTGGATGTGCATGCCACGGAATCGGCCTGTCTCGCAAATCAGACTTCATTAAAACACTCCCCGAAAATGCAACAGCGCAAAGGAATACTTCATCATAATTTCGAAAGCGCTCAAGCAAAGCACGGCACGCACTCGCCACGGCGAGCAAGCTGCATGACGCGCCCTGCCAACGAGACGACCATTGCGGTGTCATTTAATATGAGGCAATTC
>JBAVZT010000188.1:0-3712 GCA_049588955.1 Rhodanobacteraceae bacterium
CGCGCCATGAAGGTAGGTACCTGGCTCGAGTTCGTCGACGAGGCGGGTTATCGTGAACGCGCCAAGCTGTCATGGATCAGCCCGATCAGTTCGCGATATCTGTTCGTCAATCGACGCGGCCTGAAGATCTGCGACAAGACTGTCTATGCGCTGGCCGCGGAACTGCGCTGCGGAGCGAGCACGATTCTCGCCGACGTGCCGCTGTTCGACCGCGCACTCGGCGCAATCGTCGAGCGCCTGCGTCAGGCGCATGCGGACGGCAAGCGCAATCCGTCGGCGGCCCCTTCGCCCACCGGTTGACCGAAACCTTGTCGGGCCGGTTCGATTGCAGCGCGCCGCCGCGAGCAACCGGTTGCGTGCGGTCGATCCGTCCTGTCGCCGCGGAGATTGTCCGGCGCGATGTACAACGCGCACTCGCCGAGGACATCGGCAGCGGCGACCTCACCGCCGATCTGCTGTCGCCTGAATGCGAGGCGCATGCCCAGCTGATTACCCGCGAAGAGGCCGTGTTGTGCGGGGCGGCATGGTTTACGGAATGCTTCGCGCAAGTCGACGCCGGCGTGCGCATCGACTGGAAGGCCGATGAAGCAAGTCGGGTCCCGGCCGGGTCGCTGCTCTGCCGCATGGAGGGGCCGGCGCGCGCGCTCGTCACGGCGGAGAGAACCGCTCTCAACTTTCTGCAAACCTTGTCTGCAACCGCGACGGTTGCGGAACGCTACGTGAGGGCCGTGCGCGGGACCCGCGCAACCATCCTCGATACCCGCAAGACCATCCCTGGCTTGCGCGAAGCACAGAAATACGCGGTGCGCGTCGGCGGCGCGACCAACCATCGCATGGGACTGCACGATGCGATACTGATCAAGGAAAACCATATTGCGGCGATGGGCTCCGTAGCTGCGGCTGTCGCGCGCGCGCGCGCGATGCACCCGGGAACGCCGGTCGAGACCGAGGTCGAGAGCTTTGCCGAATTGCGCGAGGCTGTGGAAGCCGGAGCCGATCGCATCCTGCTCGATGAGTTCGAACTGGACGACCTGGCGCGCGCTGTGCAGGAAGTGGCCGGCCGGATACCGCTGGAAGTATCGGGAAGTGTCGGGCTCGAGCGGGTGCGCGCGATCGCGGAAACCGGCGTCGACTTTATTTCCGTCGGATCACTGACCAAGCATGTCCACGCGATTGATTTGTCCATGCGCGTCGACCTGGGCGACCGGCGACCACTTACTCGCCGGTGACGCGTGTGGTTTGCCTTGCGCCTCTCGCGCGCTGCAGCGCTGTCACCAGGTGCCAGAGAAGCGAAGCGAAAATCTTCGCTGGCCTGGCAGGATGCTGAAAAGGACTTTTCAGCACCCGCTAGAGCCAGTGCAGCAACCCATATACGGTAGCTGCGATCACGACGACGGCAATAGCCACCATCACCACCATGCGCGCGTAGCCGGCACCGACGGAGACGGCCGGTGGTGATGCGTCGAGGACGTTTGCGCCCGCGACCTGGCGACGCACATCCCCTGCAGTCGACGCCAACAGAAACCGAACCGTGTCCAGGCGCAACTCGTCACCGGGCTTGAGCAATCCGATCTGAACGCGCTTGTCGTTGATGTACGTTCCGTTGGCCGACCCCAGGTCCTCCACCCCGACGCCATCCACGCCGGCGCTCAGACGCACGTGACGACGCGAAATCTCTTCGCTCGGCACCGTGATGTCGCAAGCGCTCTGGCGCCCGACCGTCATGCTGCCGACAATGCTGAAACGCTTGCCGAACGTGCTGCCGGAAACGCCGCGCAGCACATACCCCGGAAGAGCCGATCGGATTCGGGTGCGATCTTCGGCGTCGATCTCGGACGCCTGACCGGGCGAAGGTCGCGGTTTGACCTCGGCGGTTGCGACGACCCGGCATCCGACGCTTCCCAGGCGCAGCAGATCGCCCGCTTTAAGTACGGCTTCGCCGTCGATGCGACGACCGTTCAACACGACCGGCGCATCGTCGCTCGGAGCGCGCACGCGCGCTCGACCGGCGCGATACTCGATTTCGGCGTGATGCGCCGCCATCCCCGGGGCGTCGAGCCGCAGTTCGCAATCCCGCGTCGTACCGACGCGGGTTATACCTTCGAGCAGCGCAAACGACGCATGCTCCCGATCTGGAAAGATCAGCTTCATTGCCCCTCCCCTGGCGGCCGATGCCGGACTCACCGTTCCGTCGCCCGGGGGAATTGTAGCCAATCGCGGGCAATCGGGCGCTTCCTGCGGCAACTTCGCAAGATCGTGCTTGTGCCGCACGGTCGGCTTGGCCACACTGACGCCAATGTTCGGGCCCCTGATCTCCCTGGTGCTGATGGCAACGACCGTCTGCTTGTGGATGGCGGCATTGCGCGCGCGCGAGCTTGCGGTCCACTTCGGCCACGTCTTGTGCCGTCGCGCCGGCGTGCAGCTACTCGACCAGAGTGTGTCTTTGCAGCGACTGCGACTACGCCTCATCGACGGACGATTGCATTGCTGCCGGCGCTACAGTTTCGAACTCAGCATCAACGGCGATGACCGCCACCGCGGGTATCTGGATCTGCGAGGCGAGCATCTGGAAACCTGGAGCCTGCCGTGGCTGACCGACGACGCACTCGAGGCTTTCCCCCAGCGGCTGGACCCGCCATCGTCCGTACCCGACAGGTCTACTTGACCACGTGCAGGTGCGCGCGCTTCGGGGCTGCTTCGTCGGATTCCGACGCCGCAGGCCCGGGCGGTTCCGGGGGCGCGTCATCCGCGGGAAACATCATGCCCTGTCCGTTTTCCTTCGCATAGATCGCCAATACTGCGGATATCGGCAAATCCACAATCTGGCTGACTCCGCCGAAACGCGCATGACAGCGCACGCGATCCGGACCGAGAACAAGTTGAGTCACCGCGCGCGCCGCCACATTCAAGACGACGCGTCCGTCCTTGGTCGCGCCCGCCGGAACCCTCACGGTCGGAGCCAGCGCGTCCACCAGCAGATAGGGTGTCAGCTCATTGTCCGTGATCCAATCGTACAAGGCACGCAACAAGTAGGGCCGATTGGACGTCATTGCCGATGCCGACGTCATGTCAGGGATGCAGCGTCTTTTCTTCCGGGGTCAGGCTGCGGGTGAAACCCGGGTTGCGGAAAATGCGATCCCCATAGTCGTTGATGACGGACGCCTCGCGCGGCAATTGCACTCCGAGCGCGTCGAGGCGCCAGATCAATGGAGCGAGAGCACAGTCGGCCAGGCTCATTTCCGGACTGAGAAAGAACTTCGAGGCCTTGAATGCCGGAATATTCTTGAGCAACTCGTCACGCAGCGCCTTGCGTGCCGCATCCGCGCCGCGACCACCCTCGTCGATCCCGTCGACCAGCGTCAGCCAGTCGTTCTCGATTCGCACGACGGCCAGCCGCAGGCGCGCGCGCGACAGCGGATCGACCGGCATCAACGGAGGATGCGGGTAGCGCTCGTCAAGGTATTCGCAGATGACGTTGGTGTCGTACAGGACCAGATCGCGATCGACCAGTGTCGGTACCGAATTGTAGGGGTTGAGATCCAGCAGGTCCTCGGGCGGATCGTCCAGATCCACCGGAACATGATCGAACACGACCCCCTTGGCGGCGAGCACCAGGCGCACTCGATGGCAATGCACGCAGTCGCGTGCCGAATACAGAGTCAGGATCGTGCGTGAGCGCGGGTTCAACGCAATGCTGGACACGCCTTCCTGC
>JBAVZT010000189.1:0-3509 GCA_049588955.1 Rhodanobacteraceae bacterium
GATCTGGGCCAGCTCGATCCGGTAGACCTGCTGATCGATGCGACGTCGGCCGGGCACGCCGGCGTGGCGCTCGCTCTGCCGGCCGGGCTCGTCGCGACGCGCAGTGTCTGTTATACGCTTTCGTACGGACGCGCCGCGGGCCCGTTTTCCCGCTGGGCGCATGCCGCCGGAGCAACGCGGGTGTTCGACGGACTCGGCATGCTCGTCGAGCAGGCCGCCGAATCCTTCGCGTTGTGGCATGGCGTCAGGCCGGATACCGAGAGTGTCGTTGCCGACTTGCGCGAGCATCTGGATGCCGGCAGGTTGCCGGGCGCATTCGGCATGCCCGGCTAGCGCCAGTCTGGTGGTTCTTCAGCCTCCCTCGAGATGCCGGTTTTTCAGTCGCACATAGTGCCGGGCCGAATAGTAGATCTGTTCGATTTCCGCGTCCGTCAATGCGCGCTGGCGGCGCGCCGGATTGCCGACCCACAACTCGCCTTCACCCACCACGCGGCCGGGTGTCACCACGGCGCCGGCGCCGATGAGGCTGTGTTTCCTCACCAGCGCGCCATCGAGTACGCTCGCATGCATTCCGATCAGGCACGCATCCTCGATCGTGCAGGCGTGAACCACGGCAGCGTGGCCGATCGTGACGTCGGCCCCGATCATGAGCGCAAAGCCGCCGGGCGAATACGGGCCATCATGGGTCACGTGCAGGATGGAGCCGTCCTGGACATTGCTGCGCGCGCCGATGCGGATGCTGTGGACGTCGCCGCGGGCTACCGCA
The DNA here is from genome assembly GCA_049588955.1 of Rhodanobacteraceae bacterium. GTDB lineage: Bacteria > Pseudomonadota > Gammaproteobacteria > Xanthomonadales > Rhodanobacteraceae > Dokdonella_A. Next base: position 767 of record JBAVZT010000189.1, read on the forward strand.
CACGGCCACAATGAGGCATCGTCGGCGAGTTCCACATCGCCGATGACGAGCGCCATCGGATCGACATAGGCGCTCGGCGCAATGCGTGGCAAGGTGCCGGCAAAAGGACGGATATTCGATGAGGTCGGCATGAGTTTTCCACCTAGCGGTTGCGTGCGCTTGAATTTGCCGCGGCGGCGCTCCACGTTCGCAGGCCCGGACGGAATGTTGTCGATAGTGCCATGAACGAAACCAATCCATTGCTTGAAGCCCCGGCCTTGCCGCGCTTTTCCGCGATTCGTCCGGAGCACGTAGGGCCGGCCGTCGATGCGGTGCTGTCCGACTACCGCGCCCGCATCGACGATATGCTCGCATCGGACGAGCCGCGGACTTTCGAAAGCGTGGTCCTGCTCGGAGAAGAGCTGGAGGACCGGCTCAACCGGGTGTGGTCGCCAGTCAATCATCTGCATGGTGTCAACGACTCCCCCGCCTTGCGCGAGGCGCATGCCGGGGCGCTCGAGAAAATCACCGATCACGCGAGCGAACTCGGCCAGAACCGGGAATTCTACGCGGCCGTCAAGCGTGTCGCCGACGCCGGGGATTTCGAGAAACTGCCGCGTGCGGCACGCACGCTGGTGGAGCACGAGTTGCGCGATTTCCGCTTGTCCGGCGTTGCGCTCGAGGAACCTGCGCGCTCGCGTTTTCGCGAGATCGCAAACCGTCTGGCGAAAGTCGCGAGCCAGTTCGAAGAGGCCGTGCTCGATGCCACGGATGCCTGGAGCGAACCGGTAACGGACGAGACGTTGCTCGCGGGTATCCCCGAGTCGGGCCGCGCGGTGCTGCGTGCCGCCGCGGCGGAAAAGGATCTCGCTGGCTGGCGGGTCACGCTCAAGCAGCCGAGCGTGCAGGCGGTACTGACCTATGCCGACAATCGCGGATTGCGCGAGCGCGTCTACCGTGCCTATCACACCCGTGCGTCGGATCAGGGGCCCAACGCCAACGAGTTCGACAACTCGGCGCGCATCGAGGAGATCATGGCTCTGAGCCATGAAGCCGCGCAGCTCCTCGGGTTCGCCAACGCCGCCGAGGAATCGCTCGCGACCAAGATGGCGAAATCGTCCGGGCAAGTGCTCGATTTCCTGCACGATCTGGCAGCGCGCGCAAAGCCGCTTGCCGAGCAGGAGCTTGCCGAGCTTGCGGCGTTTGCGGCCAGCGAATGCGGCATCGGGGACCTCCAGCCGTGGGATGTCACCTACGTCGCCGAGAAACTGCGCGAACGCAAGTACGCGCTGAGCGAAGAGGAGTTGAAGCCCTATTTCGCGCTCGATGCGGTCATGGCCGGCCTGTTCACGATTGCCGGCCGCGTGTTCGGCCTGTCGCTCAGTGCGCGCGACGACGTGGATGTCTGGCACCCGGACGTGCGCTATTTCGATTTGCTGGATGCCGACGGCGAGGTATTCGCCGGCGTCTATCTCGATCTCTACTCGCGTACCGGAAAGCGCGGCGGCGCCTGGATGGATGTCTGCGCGAACCGCTTTCGTCGGGACGGCGGCGTGCGCATGCCGGTGGCGTTTCTGATCTGCAATTTCGCGCCGCCCGGCGAATCCGCGCCGGCGCTGCTGACCCATCGCGAGGTGCTGACGCTGTTTCACGAGTTCGGCCATGGCCTGCATCACCTGCTGACCGAAGTGGATTATCCGGGCGTCGCCGGCATCGCGGGCGTCGAATGGGACGCGGTCGAACTGCCGAGTCAATTCATGGAAAACTTCGCCTGGCAGCGCGCATCGCTGGATCTGTTTGCACGCCATTGGCAGACCGGCGAGGGACTGCCGGCGGACTTGTTCGAGCGCATGCTCGCCGCGCGTCATTTCAACGCCGGGCTGTTTCTCCTGAGGCAGCTCGAATTCGCATTGTTCGATTTTCGCCTGCACGTCGAATACGACCCGGCCCTTGGCGCGCGTGCGCTCGAAATCCTCGACCGCGTGCGCGACGAGGTCTGCGTGTTGCGCCCGCCCGCCTGGCAGCGCCTGCCGCACTCCTTCGGGCACATCTTCGGGGGCGGCTATGCTGCCGGTTATTACAGCTATCTTTGGGCCGAAGTGCTGTCGGCCGATGCATTCGCGAAGTTCGAGGAAACCGGTGTTCTCGATCGCGACACCGGCCACGCGTTCCGCTCGACCATCCTCGCGGTCGGCAGCTCGCGCCCGATCCTCGAAAGTTTCGTCGCTTTCCGCGGTCGCGAGCCGCAGGCAGATGCGTTGTTGCGAAGCTATGGGCTCATCGCGGCGTGAAACAAGGTGGCGCACGCCACGCAGCGCGCATCGCGCGGCGCCCAGCGCCGGACACGACGCTCGCAAACGTTAGAATTGGCCGATGATCCTCGCATCCTGGAACATCAACTCGCTCACTGTCCGGCTGCCGCACGTGGAGCATTGGTGTGCGCAGGCCGCTCCCGATGTGCTGGCCCTGCAGGAAACCAAGATCGTCGACGAGAAGTTTCCGGTCGCCGCGTTGGAGGCAATCGGCTATCGCTGCGTGTGGTCGGGCCAGAAGACCTACAATGGAGTCGCATTACTCGCACGCGCACCGATCGAGAATGTGCTGCGCGACATTCCCGGCCTTGACGAGCCGCAACGGCGCATCCTGATTGCGACGATCGGCGGTGTGCGCGTGGTGAATCTGTACGGCGTCAACGGCCAGGCGGTCGGCAGCGAGAAATACGTGCGCAAGCTCGATTGGTACCAGCGGGTGACGGCTTTCCTCG
>JBAVZT010000190.1:0-2679 GCA_049588955.1 Rhodanobacteraceae bacterium
TGCCATGGCCGCTCGAGCGACACGGCGGTTCGAGGCATAATCCACCTGCCTACCGCGATCCGGCCAGCTCCCGGCGACCGGCCGCTGGTCATGACACGATCCGAGGTTTCGTGGCGGACGATCCGACCCGTAGCAGCCGATTCACCTACGTCCTCGACTGGCCGCAGGCCGAGGCCGGGAACGCCGATGCCGTGCGCCGGTTCTGGCTGCGCGAAGGTGCGTTTGCCGAGGAAGCCGCTGCTGCCGCGCGCGTCAAGCAATTGCTGATGCATGCGTTGACTCCGACCGGCGAGGTTGCCGGTGTGTGCACGACGGTCGCGACCCGCTCACCGCGCCTCGGCCAGCCGATGTACTACTGGCGCGCGTTCATTGGCAAGGCGTGGCGCTCGACACCGCTGGTAATGTCGCTGCTCAAACGCTCATGCGTGTATCTCGAAGAGCACGCGCGAACGCACGATTTTCCCTGCGTCGGCATTCTGCTCGAACTGGAAAATGCGCGCTTTCGCGACAAGGGCCGTCTCGCGGTCTGGGGGCATCCGCACTTTGCCTACATCGGCCGCAGTCAGCGCGGTTTCGATCTGCGCGTGCTGTATTTTCGCGGCGCGCGGCTCAAGCCGGCCGCGCCGGGTTGAACCGAAGCCCAGGCCAATGGGCGGTCTTTGGCAACCGCGCATGTCCGATACCTGGGTCCAGGACGACGATTGCGGGGCCGGCTACGCGTCGATGCAATAATGCAGTCTCGCCGCCACGAGATCCGTAAATAAGATCATGCGTCCCCAGCATCTGCAGCGTTACCTGATCACAGGTCTGCTGACGGTCATCCCGATCTGGCTGACCTGGGTCGTGTTCCGTTTCATCGTCTCGCTGTTGTCCGAGGTCAGCGCACCGTGGGTGTCGGCGCTGATCGCGGGGTTTTCGCGCGTATTTCCGGGCCAGGCTTCATTGCTCAAGCAGGAGTGGCTGATCTCGATCCTCGCATTCATATCGACGCTGGTGATCCTGTACCTGCTTGGATTCGCGGCCAACCGCGTGGTTGGGCGGCGCATTCTCGAAGGTTTCGATGCGCTGATGGAACGCATTCCGATCGTGCACAGCATCTACGGCGGCGCGAAGAAACTGATGAGCATGCTGCAGAGCAAGCCGAGCGGAACGCAACGCGTGGTACTGATCGATTTTCCGGCGCGCGACATGAAGACGATCGGTTTCGTGACGCGTTCGTTTCGCGACATGGATGGGCGCGAACTTGCCGCCGTTTACGTGCCGACCACGCCGAATCCGACCGGCGGCTATCTCGAGATCGTGCCGGTGGACGCACTGGTCGCAACCGACTGGAGTGTCGATCAGGCGATGGCGTTCATTCTGTCGGCAGGCGCGGTGGCGCCCGAGGTGTTGCCGTTTCGCAGCGGGTCGGCGCCCGTCATGTCGGACCTGGGCGACGCAAGGCCGCATCGCTCAACCGAGTGAGGTTCGTGGACTTTGCCGACGCGAAGCGCGTACGACGCACATTTTCGACACCCCGGTTTTCGACACCCCGGACCTTGCCGGGTGACTCGCATGCTCAATCCGGCGCAGGCTGTGCGCAGCGGCGCAGCTCGATATGGGCGGAATCGGCGATCGAACCCGCCGAGCGCGGCTGGCAGTAGACCATGTCGGTAATGTGACCGCCTTGCGAAGCGCGCGTTTCGCAACTCATGCCGCTCGCGCGCATGCCATAAAGACGCAGCAGTTCATGCGCCTTCGCATCCGCAACCTCGCGCTGCTTCGGGGTCATCGCCTGGTGCAATTTGCGGGCGACAGCTCGGGTTTTCATGAATTGGTACTCGCCGGCGGTCTTCAACCACGCGTAACCGATCAGGTCGTTGCGCTCGACGCCCTGGCCGAGCAGGTACATCTTGCCAAGCGCGGCCTGACTGGACTTGTCGCCCGCGCAGGCGTTGCGGCGGATCAACTTGAAAGCATGGTCGTAGTCGCCACGATCGTAGGCTTTGGCCGCGTTCAGCAAGCGGTCGCGATACGCGGTGCTGAACACGCGCTCGAATTTCTTGTCCAACGCCGCGCCACTCGCGGAGCACAAAGCGAGTAATACAAACCCGGTCAATGATCGCAGTATCAGTGAATTAGGTAATTTCATTCGATTCCATCGCAAGTTCTGCGAGCCCGGCATGAGCCGTTGGATCCGATTTTCGTTCGACGGTTGTTCCCGATGCAGGCGAGCCGCCGACAGCAATGACCTTCGACACTTCCGGTCGCCAGCCGGCCTTTACTAGGCTCGCGCGCTCGCCCGTTTCCGTAGCGCGGACCGAAACTGCTCGTGAGCAGACTCGATCCGCGTCGATTGACGCTACCGCGTCGCAAGAAGCGCAGCAACCGGTCGCGGCGACGCTGCCAGCCTATTTTCTGGAGAGGAGCAAGCCATGCGCAGATTCATCAAACCACTGACGTTCGCTATCGGTCTGACACTGGCCGGAGGCGCAGTCGCCGCAACTTCTTCGTCGAGTTCATTCAACGTCGGCGAACTCGACAAGTCAATCAATCCCTGCGTGGATTTCAACGGTTTCGTCAACGCCAAATGGGTCGCGGCGCATCCGATCCCGCCGGATCGCACGCGTTGGGGCTCGTTCGATGAACTGCGCGAAAAGAGTCTCGATACCCAGAACCACATTCTCGAGGCCGCTGCCG
>JBAVZT010000191.1:0-3228 GCA_049588955.1 Rhodanobacteraceae bacterium
GTGTCGCCCGCCCACTCGGCGCAGCGTCCGGCAACGGCGCCTGCGGCTGGTGTGTCGCCGCGGCCCGGGCGGCTTCGGCGGCCGTGATGACCGGTGACGGTCCGGTGATCGGCTGCGATGATGGTACGGGGGTCGGCAGAAGATGACCGACTTGTGTGGCCGCAGCCGGGGAAATGCGGGGCTTGACGCTGATCGGCCCACCGCGGGCCACTGCCGGATACTCCATCAATGCGGCGCTCAACTCATGGCAGCTCTGGTAACGCTCGGCGGGGTCCTTGGCGATCATCTTGACCAGGATTCCCGCGATCTGCGGATCGACGTTGGCGTTGAGTGCACGTACGTCGGGAATATCAGCCTTGACCACTTCGAGCATGAGGCCCAGGGGGGACGCGTCGTTGAACGGCATGCGTCCGGCCAGCATCTCGAACAGCACGACTCCAAGTGAGAAGATGTCCGAGCGCTGATCGACCGGCTTGCCGAGACATACCTCGGGCGACAAGTAGCCCGGCGTACCGACGAATTCGCCGGTCGAGGTCAGCTTCTTGGAAAAATCCTGATTGGAAAGCGCGATACCGAAGTCGGCGATCTTGAGCATGCCGCGACTGCCGATCATCAGATTGCCGGGCTTGATGTCGCGGTGAATCACGCCGTGATCGTGCGCGCTGGCCAGGCCCAGAGCGGTCTGATAAATGACTTTCGCAGCCGCGTCGACCGCCAGCGTGTGCTCGCGCTTGAGCATCGAGCCCAATGATTCTCCATCGACGAACTCCATGACGAAGTAGGTCTGACCGTCGTCCTCGCCGATGAAGTAGATCTGGATGATATGCGGGTCGTTGAGCGCGGCCATGCTGCGGGCCTCGCGCAGAAATCGCTCCTTGACGCTCTCGTCGTGGGCAAGCGAATCGGACAGCACCTTGATGGCGACGTAGCGATTGAGCGAGGATTCGTGGCCCTTGTAGACCACACCCATGCCGCCGCGACCGAGTTCGGCGACGATATCGTAATGTCCCAACCGCGTTTTCATGGCTGCCTCCACCCTTGAGTGGCCTAACCGTTGCCGATATCCAGAGAACCCTTTATTCGTCGCCGGTGAAACTCCGGCCGAGTCTCCGTGCCTCTTGCTCCATCAGCTCGTTGAGTCAAGGGTAATCCGTTCCCGCCACTGCAAGGACTCTGATGGGTTGTGAAAAGCATATTCGCATTGCGAGGATATTCACCAGCCTAATCTGCCCGGATCCGGGGCAATGCTAGCACCGCAACGGCGGGACCGGTCACGGACCGGCTAGACGGCACAACCCGTGCCGGACGCACGAGGCATCTGTGACCTGGTTCACCGGCAACCGAAGATCACGCCCAAGTGCCGCCTCGGCAACCCGCTCGCAAAATCGACCGGACGTCGGCGGGGCTTGATTCGGCGGCATCAAATGGCGCACAAGGGATCTTTGGGTATGCGGGCGAAGTTTTGTGGATGAAAGCGAAGCCGTGAGTCCGGTGCTTGGCGCCGAGCGTCGCATCTGGCTGATTTTTGCGCTGCTTTGGTTGTTCGGCGCGCTGCGTCTGGCGGCGGTATGGGCACACCATCCGCTGATTGCCTACGCCAACAGCTACGACGAGACACGCTACACGTCCTGCTTTCACCTGTATCCGGACCGTCCGCCCGAAATTCCTCCGCAGCAAAACAGTCCGGCCGCGCCGTTCGAATATTATCGGTTCATCGCGACCAATGACCCGATGTGCTACTGGTCGAGCGAACTGGTTTTCCAGGGCGCCACCGTGGCGATTTACAAAGTCGCTGCGTGGCTGGGTGCGTCCGCCGTGCATTCGGTCCGCTGGATCGGTCTGCTGCGCATCACCGCGCTTTTGGGGTTGTCCGTGGTCTTTTCGCTGGCCTGGCTGCGCCGCGGCAGAGCGCGCAACGCAATCGCGAATGCCGCATTGTTGCCGCTCGTATTCGCCGATCCGGGCAATACGCTCTATCTCAACACGTTCTATGCCGAATGGACGGCGCTGCTGGCCGCGTATGCCTTGATCTCGTTGATTGCGCTGTGGCGCGGCGCGCACGCTACCCCGATGCGCTTCACGTTGCTTGCGCTGGCCGGATTCGCTCTGGCATCGAGCAAGATCCAGCACCTGCTGTTGCCGTTGGCGCTGAGCATCGTCGTATTGATCGTCGAATGGGTTGAATGGCGACGTGTGACCTGGCGTGGCATGGCCCTGCTGATCGGCGGCCTTGCCGGCTTGTGCTTTCAGTTTGTCCAGATGCAGCGCGACAACGCCATGATGCTGGCGATACGCCAGTACAACGCCGCCGATGTGGTATTCACCGGAATCGTTCCGTTCGCGCAACGGCCGCGCGCATTGCTCGCCGATCTCGATATCGATCCATCATGCGCCCGCTTTCGCGGCAACGACGCATGGCAGATGCCCGGATTGCCGGACCGCTTGTGCGCGGGACTGGCCAATTTTTCCCGCGGCAAGGAACTCATCCTTCTGCTGAGCCACCCGGCCATTGCGTTGCGTCTGGCCTGGCACGGCGTATACGCACTCGACCCGTGGGTCGCTTCGAATGTCGGCCACGTCGCCGGAGAAGACTTCGCGCAATTGCCCGCCGACATGCCGAGCGTTGGCAACGCACTGCATGCGAGCCGATTCCTGCAATGGATGCTGCTGGCGCTGCCGTTTGCAGCATTGGCCATGTCGATCCTGAGGCGACGCCAGCGGACCCTGCTATCCGAATACGCCATGCTCATTTCGACGCTGATGGTCGTCACATTCGTCGTGACCGTGCTCGGAGATGGCCTGGCGGACACCGCCAAGCAGGGGCACCTAGTTACCAACGCCGCGCTTGCGTTCCTGCTGGTGCTTGCCGTAATCGCCGTGTTGCCACGCTCGCTCGACGCTGACGCGCACAGCAGGAACGGGGTCGACTCCGGCTTGCCGCTCACGCGGGACCAGAGCCGGAGCGATGCGCCTTTCGCGAGGATTTCTCTCCGACAACGCAGTCAACGCGGTCAAACGAAGTTGCCTGCGCCGTGCACGCCGTCGACCTCCACGAGCAACTCGGCGCGACAGATGTCCCCGGCCAGCAACAACACACCGGCGAGCCGGGGGGCCATTGCGCGCAGCGCGGCAATCACTTCGGGCGCATGCCGTGGTTGGCGCACGTAGGCCTTGAGCAGACTCGATGCCCCTCCTCCATTGGTGCAACCGGCGCTGTACAGCAGACTG